>NZ_DASXVH010000105.1:0-25118 GCF_036504375.1 Novimethylophilus sp. | reverse complement strand
CGAGGATTGAAACCCAAATCTGGTCGTGAATTCCGGAAGCCTCATCGGTAGCGCCTGCCCTCCAGGGCATGCGAGGATTGAAACGTAGATATGCATGACTGCGCCGCCTCTATCGTCAGTAGCGCCTGCCCTCCGGGGCAGGCGAGGATTGAAACTGAACAGAGATTGTTGCAACGCGCAAGGTCTGCTGGTAGCGCCTGCCCTCCGGGGCAGGCGAGGATTGAAACTTTTCGGATTGAGGGACATTCCGCACCAGTTTTGGTAGCGCCTGCCCTCCGGGGCAGGCGAGGATTGAAACAAAAGCCAGGTGTTGCTTAACGGCCACAGAGCGCGTAGCGCCTGCCCTCCGGGGCAGGCGAGGATTGAAACATTGACTTATCGCGTGGGCGGCAGCATAATCATTTCAAGCCGCACGACGTTCTGAACGTTCGGCCCGGGGGCACGCAAGTGAACATCGGGCAGTGCGGCTGTTCTATTTCTGCCGCTTCCATAACGTATATGGAACCACAAAACTGCGGCGCACTTCGAATACCACATCGTATGAAACTGCATCCATCTCGATTCTGACCGAGATCCGGTGCGCGCCGTTTTTCGATTTCGCGGGCTTGCCCGGGTGGATGGTTTTCACGGCATGCAACTGGTTTGCGAATTTCTCGAAGTCTGCCGCCTCCACCGGCAGCTGACCGCGCGCGATCTCCTGCGTTCCACCATGCGTATGCAGGATATGCAGCAGGTAGTCATGATCGAGCGCCAGCTGCTTGCCGGCCGTCGTAGCGCCTGCCCTCCGGGGCAGGCGAGGATTGAAACGATTGGGAGGGGTGTCGATTACATGTTGATGACCGGTAGCGCCTGCCCTCCGGGGCAGGCGAGGATTGAAACCCAGTAGCAGTAATCAGAAAATGGCCGCTTTTAGTAGCGCCTGCCCTCCCGGGATTTAAACCAAGTAGCTCCAGCGCGGCATGGCGAGGATTGAAACGCCATCGACAATGGCAAGCCTTCATGATCTCCGGGTAGCGCCCGCCTTTCATGGCGGTTAGGATCGGAGTCATGCTGTGATGATCGCCGAGATAGTCAGACCCAAAAGGTCCGCACATAAAAAAACCGCCAGCGATCCCGGCGGTTTTTTTATGCTTGCAAGGCTTACCTTGATGCCTTCTTGTCTTCGACGACAGGCACATGCGGGATGCCGTAGTCGTCCAGAATCTTGTTGATGTCGTCTTTCCTGCGCTCGAGCACCTGGTTGATCATCGCGATACGATCTTTGTCTTTCTTGCGTACGCCGACCGAAATGTTCCAGTATTCCTTGCCGTGTACGTTGTTCTGCTCGTATTCGGGGGCCGGCACCACCACCAGGTCGGCTCCGGATTTCTTGGCGAAATAACCGCCGATCGGGCCCCACACGATGGCGACATCGATATCGCCCTTGACCAGGTCGTCGATCATGAAACTCGGTGGCAGGTTGAGGTCGCGCTGGAGGCGATAGGGGCGTGAATTTTCCAGCAGGCCTTTATCCTCCAGCGGGCGGGAAGGCGGCGTCTGTCCGACCACGCCGATTTTGGCTTTATGCAGGTCGGAGGAATCCCAATCCTTGATGTTCAAGCCGCTGCTTTTCTTGTAGACAAAGACATAGCCGGAACGGTAATAGGGTTTGGAATTAAGCGTCATGTCGGCATCCGATGCCGTTCCCATCACCACGTCGCAGCGGTGCGCGCTAAGCGTGTTGCGGTAGAATCCCTGGCGGTCGTACCAGAACATGTAGTGCAGTTTTTTGCCCAAATCCTTGGCGATGAGTTCGGCGATCTTGTTTTCGAACCCTTCGCCGTTTTCATTGGAAAAAGGCAAATTATCCTTAGGTGCGCAGACCCGGAAAACGTTTGGGTCTTCGGTTGCCATCGGCAATCCCGGCGCGCCGCTTTGCAGGTATAGCTCTGCCTCGTCGGCCGAACAAACATTGGCCGTTACCGCTAAAAACAGTATTGCGAGAATTTTGTTGATTCTTGGCATGCTCATGTAATACCCCTGTTGTCCTTAGAAGCCGTTTAAAAATTATTGCGTCTGCTTGCGGGCGAGCGCAAAGCCGGCAGTGCTGGTCTGACAGCCGTTGCGCCGGTAAGTTCTTAAGCCGGCGCCGGGCCAAGGCAAGTTTAGCGCCAGAAAGGTTTTTGTGCGGCGAATTCGTGCCACGCTTCGTCCATGTGGTTAAGGCTATGCATGGCGTTACAGGCATTCCAGCCGGCGAAGATATACATGGCTTCGTCCAGCGTGCGGTCGGGGCGCGTGCCTATCAACTGGCGCAGCAGTTTTTCGGTGACCGCGATATCGTTGAGTATGCCCAGCCGGTCCTGGACCTGTGCCAGTTTGTGTATGAAGGCATGGCTTTTGCCCGGAGGGTAGAGGCTGGCGAAAAATTCCGCCGCATAGCGCAGTTTTTTGGCGGCAATGCGGGTTTGATGGCGTTCTTCGGGATGCATATGGATCAGCCGCTTGCCGTGCTGCCGCAATTGTTTGTGGCGCTTGGACAGGATGGCATGGGCAATATCGATCACGCCTGAATCGGTATCGGTACCGTCGCGCCAGCGTTCGTTTTCCAGCCAGGCTGCCAGCGTCAGCAGCAGGCCATGGTAGCGTTGCGAATCGAGCGCGTCGCGCACCCCGGCATAAGCCTTGCGCCGTGCGGAGAGGGCTTTGCTGCGCAGCCGCAGCAGACCGGCATGGTGTTCGAACTGCGCCAGCACCGGCGGCAGCGTCTGGGTAATGAACACGTCCAGGTCGCGCGCCGTGCCCAGCACCTCGGTAATCCATCCCAGTTCATCCAGCAGCGCCGCGCTGCTTTCGCGCCCCAGCAGGCCGCGGAATACCGCAAACGCCGAGCGCAGGCGGCGCAGCGCCACCCGCATCTGATGCACGCCTTCCACGTCATGGCCATGCAGCACCATGTCCTGGTTGCCTTGCAGGTGGTTGATGCATTCCCAGGCGATCTGCTTGAAAGCGGCAGTTGCGTCCGCATCGCGATCCAGCGCAGGCAACCGGGCCTTGAAAATGGCCGGAGGCTGCGGGCGGTAGTGGGCATAGCCGCGTTGCGCCTTGCTGATGTTTTCCAGCGTCAGCGGGATGTCCTGCTGCAGTGCCAGCGCCAAGTCGAACAGGCGCCCGGCATTGCCGTCTTTCAGTTCCAGTTCGATTTCGCTGATCGGCTCGCGTTTCCTGTCCGCAACCAACTGACCCAGGTCGAGCGCCAGCTCGATCTTGTCATTGTCAAAAGCGAGCTGCCATTCGGTGCGCTGCACTTCGGTGCGAAAAATCGGTTTGAGCGCATCGCGCAATTGCTGGTCGGCAAACAGCTTGATCAGGTCCGGGTCGAGGATGCGGGTAAAGTCCGGCTGACCGTTGGCAATAATATCTTCCCACTCCATGCGCTGATGCAGCCCAGCCAGCGAACTCCCCGCCGCTTTCACCGCCTGGAACCAGCCGCCCGCCATGCGCCGCACGCGCAGGCTGATGCCGGCGTCGTGCAATTTTAAATCGGGGGTGTCGTAATAAATGCTGGTGAGCTTGCGCGTGACCGGTTTGTCGACGCAAGCAGCGGCGACGGCCGGGTGTTTGCGCAGGCGCGCCGCATCCTTGCGGGCGATGCGCAGCTTGAGCTCGATCTCATTGCCCAATATCGTTTGCCTTCGTGAGCCAGTGCAGCAGCGGCGCCCATTGCTGCAGGTCGCGCGCGACTTGCGAGGGCCGGATATCGAACAGGGTGGCACCCTGTTCCGCTGCCAGGGCATAGACCTGGGCGTCGCGCAAACAGGTCAGCACCGGAAACTCCGCCCGTTTCATGAACTCGGCCAGGCTCGCGGCGGAGCGGGTACGGCTGTCGACCCGCATGCCGACTATCGCGACGAAGGTTTTCTGCTTGCGCACGGCCTTTTCCTCGGCCAGTATTTCGAGAAAAGCGCGCGTGGCGCCGATGTCGAACGCGGACGGCTGCACCGGGACGATGACCCAATCGGCCTGCCTGACCGCGTCGGAAAGTTTTTCATCGCGCATTCCGGCAGGGGAATCGGCAATCATCCATTCCGGCTCGAATACATGCGATTTGCGGCGTGGATCGTGGGCATGAATCAGCGGCAGCTTGTAAGGGCGGCGCTCTAGCCATTGCGTGGCGGATTGCTGGCGGTCGAGATCGGCCAGCACCACGCGCCGGCCGCGCGTGGCGAAATAGCCGGCGAGGTTGGTGGCTAGCGTGGTCTTGCCGCTGCCGCCCTTGGGGTTGGCGATGAGGACGCTTTTCATCGTTTCACAGCAAGTCCGGCGAGATCGCGACTTTGAGCATGGCTTCGGAACTGTTGCCGCGCTTCTTGTTGGCAAGCCACCAAACCGCCCCCTTTTTTACGTTCCAGCTATCGTTGCCCTGTGCCAGTATCCGCGCAAGCACGGCTCCCAATGTCGGCTGGTGGCCGACGATAACGACGGTGCCGCCGGCGCGTGGCCAGCCCGCGGCATCGATGAGCGCCTGCGCATCGGCGCCAGGGGCAAGTGCTTCCAGCGTGCTAAAATCCTTGGTCAGCGCGGTGGCGGTCTGTTGGGCGCGGGTTGCCGGGCTGACCAGGATGCGCGCATCTTCAGGTAGCCGGGACTGAAGCCATTGCGCCATTCGTGCCGCTTGCTTGTGGCCTTTTTCTGTCAGTGCGCGCTTCGCGTCGGGGAAGCCGTCTTCCGCTTCCGCATGGCGCCAAAGGATGAGGTCCATGGCTGTGAATGTTATCCAATCGGGAAGGCAAATCTTAACCTTACTGGCGTTGTCATGAAAGTGAAACATTTGTTGCAATGCCATTTACTGGTCAAAGGGTTATTTCCCGCTGCTGCCGGGGCTTCGCCACGCCTGCCTGGGCTGGAGGGAATGCTCGCGTTCGGCGGCGAACAACAACTATTCGAAGGCGGCGCGGAGCCCTGGCTGTGCAATGCATTCGGCGTGCGGCGGCAGCACGATTGGCCGGTCGCCCCGTTCGCCGCGTTGGGGGACGGCTTGGCGCCCGGCGAGCGGTATTGGCTGCGTGCCGACCCCGTCCATCTGCATTTGCTGCGCGACAGCCTGACAATGGCCGACGGCGTGCCGCTTGATCTTACCCTGGATGAAGCTCTGGCGCTGGCCGCCACGCTCAACCGCCATTTCGCCGCCGACGGCGTGCAGTTTCTCGTTCCCGCCGCCGCTCGCTGGTATCTGTACCTGGCGATTCCTTCCCGGATGAACACGCATCCGCTATCCGAAGCGATAGGCCGGGACGTCGACCGCCTGCTGCCGCAAGGTGCCGATGCCATGCAATGGCATGGCCGGATCAACGAGGCGCAGATGCTGCTGCACGACCATCCGGTCAACCTCGCGCGCGCGCAGCGCGGCCAGCTTGCGGTGAACAGCATCTGGCCCTGGGGCGGCGGCGTATTGATGCAGCCTGAAGGGACGCCATTCAATGCCGTCTGGTCGCAGGATGCGCTGGCCCAAGGCCTGACGGCGGTGCACGGAATCGAGGCGCAACCACTGCCGCAATCTTGCGCGGCCTGGCTGCATGGCATCACGACCGATGCGCATTTGCTGCTGCTGGATCAACTGGACCGCGCGGATTTGCGGCAGGATGCTGCGCACTGGTTCCAGGTGTTGCAGCAACTGGAGCAGCAGTGGTTCGCGCCATTGCTGCGGCAGCTGAAAGCGGGCCGCGTCGACAGCATTCATCTGCATCTGGCCGGATTCGGCCGGGTCAGGAGCTATACCGTTAACCACAATAATTTATGGAAATTCTGGCGCCGCCCCAGGCCTTTGGAGACCTATTTGCATGACTAGTATCGTTGCCCGCGACTACCCGCAGGAAGTGGCGCTGAGCCTCACCGCAGAAGGGCTGCACCCGGTGCTGGCCCGCGTTTATGCGGCGCGCGGCATTACCCGTGCGGCGCAACTGCAAACGGTGCTGGCCGGATTGATTCCGCCCGCGCAATTGCGCAATGCCGACCAGATGGCGGCGCTGCTGGCCGACGCGATAGCGCAGCACAAAAAGCTCTTGATCGTCGCCGATTACGATTCCGACGGCGCGACGGCATGCGCGGTGGGAGTGCGCGGGCTGCGCCTGTTCGGAGCGACGGTGGATTATCTGGTGCCCAACCGTTTCGACCATGGCTACGGCCTGACGCCGGAAATCGTACGGCTGGCGGCGCAGAGCAAACCCGACATCATCATCACCGTGGATAACGGCATCGCCAGCGTCGAAGGGGTGGCCGAGGCGAACCGTTTGGGCATCGCGGTGCTGGTGACCGATCATCATTTGCAGGGGGATGCGCTGCCGGATGCGGTCTGTATCGTCAACCCCAATGCGCACGGCTGCACTTTCCCCAGCAAGAACCTGGCCGGTGTCGGCGTTATTTTCTACGTGATGCTGGCATTGCGTGCCGAGCTGCGCCAGCGCGGCAGGTTTGCCGACGGCAACGAGCCCAATCTCACCGAGTTGCTCGATCTGGTGGCGCTGGGGACGGTGGCGGACGTGGTGCGGCTGGACGACAACAACCGCATCCTGGTCGACCAGGGTTTGCGCCGCATCCGTGCCGGCAAGGCCAGCCCCGGCGTGATCGCACTGCTGCGCGTTGCCGGGCGCGACCCGCGCCGCGCGTCCACCTATGATCTCGGCTTTGTGGTCGGGCCGCGTCTTAATGCCGCCGGGCGGCTGGAGGACATGGCGCTCGGCATCGAGTGCCTGCTGGCGCAGGAGATGGAGCAGGCGCAGGAACTGGCCGGCCGGCTGGACGCAATGAACCGCAACCGGCGCGAAATCGAATCCGACATGCAGCAGGCCGCGCTCGCCGCGCTGGAAGAGGTCTCGGCGCAGGATAGCTACAGCCTCAGCCTGTACGACCCCGAGTGGCACCAGGGCGTGATCGGCATCCTCGCCTCCAGGCTGAAAGAAAAATTTCACCGCCCGGTCATTACGTTTGCCCCGGCAGGAGACGGCAAGATCAAGGGTTCCGGCCGCTCCATCCCCGGGCTGCATTTGCGCGATGCGCTCGATCTCGTGTCCAAGCGCCAGCCGGATTTGCTGCTGAGCTTCGGCGGGCATGCGATGGCGGCCGGCCTGTCGCTGATGGAAGAAAATTTCCCGCGTTTTGCCGAGCTGTTCGAACAAGTGGCCAGCGAATTGCTTACTCCTGCCGATCTGGAACAGATGATAGAAACCGATGGCCTGCTGGCGGCGCACGATCATACGCTGGAGGCCGCGCTGGCCATCGACGGCGGCGTATGGGGGCAGGGCTTCGCCACGCCGGCTTTCCACGGCGAATTTGCGGTTGCGGAGCAGCGTGTCGTGGGCGAACGCCATCTCAAGCTGAAACTGAGGCGGGAAGGGCAGTTGCTCGACGCGATGCTGTTTTTTCAGGCCGACCCGCTACCTGCTGTCGTGCATGCGGTATATCAGCTCGGGGTGAATGAATACAACGGCCAGCAGAGCGTGCAATTGACGCTACGGCACTGGAATCCGGCATAGAAACCTGCGTCGGTACATTTTTGACCCTGCACCGGTTCGCGGGTAAAATGCGCCCCCTTGAAAGGGATGGAGCTGGGGCCTGTTTCAGCGGGGACGAAAGATGCGTTATGCCACAAAAGCGATGGATGCAAGGCGCGAGACGCAGCGAATGGCCGTTCCATTCGCAAGCTCCGCTACGCCGCAGGTGCGTTTTTGTGGCATGACCCTGCGGGACGGCCATGCTGAAATAGGCTCCCCATGAGGCGCAAGCTGGTAGTGGGCAACTGGAAAATGTACGGCAACCTGGCATGGAACAAGGCCCTGCTGGACGCCGCGGTGGAAGGCTTGCGCGATTATCGCAATGCCGACTATGCCATTTGCGTCCCCCATCCCTACCTGTGGCAGGCGCAGGCCATACTGCAGGGCACCAACATCGCCTGGGGCGGCCAGAACATGAACCAGTTCGAAGGCGGAGCGTTTACCGGATCGGTGGCGCCGCACATGCTGGTGGATTTCGGCTGCAGCTACGTCATCATCGGCCATTCCGAGCGGCGCGAACTGTGCAATGAAAGTGACCCGGTGGTCGCCGCCAAGTTCGAGGCCGCGGTCAAGGTTGGCATGAAGCCGGTTTTCTGCATAGGCGAATCGCGCGAAGAGCACGAAGCCGGGGAGGCCGAAGAAGTGGTGGCGCGCCAGCTGGACGCGGTGCTGACCCGAGTAGGTGCGGAGGGATTGGCCAAGGGGGTGCTGGCCTACGAGCCGGTATGGGCGATCGGCACCGGTCGCGGCGCTTCGCCGCACAAGGCGCAATCGGTGCATGCCTTCATCCGCAAGCGCATAGCCAGCCTTGATTCCGGCGTTGCGGCCAGTATCCGCATCCTGCATGGGGGTAGCGTAAGAGTCGCAAATGCGGCACAATTACTGTCTATGCCCGATATTGACGGTGCGTTGGTAGGTAATGCTTCGCTGGTTGCCGACCAGTTCATTGCGATCTGTCGTGCGGCAAATTGAAGGTTTGAGATAAGGTCTGATGGAAACTATTGTTTGGATTGTACATGCGCTGGCCGCGCTCGGCGTTATCGGCTTGGTATTGCTGCAGCATGGCAAAGGCGCCGACATGGGCGCCGCTTTCGGCAGCGGAGCATCGGGGAGCCTGTTCGGCGTTTCCGGTTCGACCAATTTTTTAAGCCGTGCGACTGCCGTGCTGGTCGCCGTGTTTTTCACCACCAGCCTGACGCTGGCCTATATTTCCAGTCATCGCGGCAAACAATCCAGCGTGATGGACGTGCATAGCAAGACGCAGCTACTGCCGGCCGCAGGCAATGCCAAAAAAGAGGCCCCGGCCGAGCCTCCCGCGGCCCCGTCGAAGTCCCAGGAGGTTCCCAAGTAATTCCCGCGGCAGGCTAGTCCTGCCCAGTATTAAGCCGACGTGGTGGAATTGGTAGACACGCTATCTTGAGGGGGTAGTGACGAAAGTCGTGCGAGTTCGAGTCTCGCCGTCGGCACCAATAAGCAGTATCAAGAAGTTTCAATAAGTCTCAGAATCCTCACAGAAGGCCCGTAAAACCTAGAGTTTTCGGGCTTTTTTGTTTTATCCGATCTCAGCGCGTCTTATTGCATCTCACATTCTTTGCTGGTATTTTCGCTGGTACTTAATTTGGTAACCGAAAACCTCATTTACCGAGATACCAGCAAATGGCAAAACCTGCGCGTCTGTTGGACGAGAAGACTATTCGCAATGCAAATTATCCCTAAGCTTCGCTGAGAGATGTTGCAATAAAACAACATCTTCTTATCCGATTTATGCAAATGTTAACGTTAATTAGTCCCCTGATTTACATAGAAAACCGCAAACGCAATCCAGAGTGGATTTGTAAGGCATTAAAAATATTATGGAAATTTGTGTTTACAGATGAATGCCCAGCGCGGAGAATAAAAGGACTAGGTTATCCGCATTTAGGGGTGCGGCTTTGACGGTCCCGCTGAATGCGCTAAATTTTTGGAGATAAAAATGAGTCGTTCCAGCCATACCGCGCGATTGATCAGTATCGCATCTGCAGCCTTCTCGTTGTCGTTTTCTTCGGCCGTTTTAGCGGTGGACGCCGATGCCGCGCTTACCTTGGCGAGGCAGAATGGATGTCTCAAGTGCCATGCCGTCGACAAGCACAAAGATGGGCCGGCGTATCGCGACGTCGCAGCCAAATACAAGGATAAAGACCACGCCGAGACCGTGAAGCGGTTGATCACTCATATCACCTCAGGAGAAAAGGCCAAGTTCCCCGATGGCCATGAGGAAGAGCACAAGATCATCAAGGTCAAGGATGTTGCCCAGCAAACCAACCTCATTGAATGGATTCTCTCGCTGCCAGGCGGGAAGTGGCCGGAAAATTGATGCTCTTGGAGTCGTGGGGCAATGGTGTGATATCGAAATAATGGGGAGAATAATAATGAAGTTTTTGCGAAAAATGCTGGCTGCGGGTGTGTTCGTCAGCGGGATATTGACTGGTTCATCCGTGCTGGCGGCTGAGCAGCCGCTCACCGACCACCTCCCTGACCTGGGGGCATCGGCCTCATCGCAGGGCAAAACCCCGACCATGGCCGAATCTCTCAAGCAGGATGCGGTGTGTACCAAGTGCCATGACGAGAATGAAACCAAGCCGGTACTTTCCATCTATGCGACACGGCACGGCGTCAAGGCGGATGCCAGAACTCCGACCTGTCAGGCTTGCCACGGCGAGAGCGAAGCCCATGTCAAGAATGTCGAAGGCAAGGAAACGCGCCCGGCACCCGATGTGCTGTTCGGCACCCGCAGCGGCAAAAATTCCTCGTTCCGCAGATCGGATGCGGAAGCGCAGAACAAGACCTGTATGGTTTGCCACCAGAATGCCCTGGGCAAGCGCACTTACTGGGCCGGTAGCCAGCATCAGAAGCGCAACGTGGCCTGCGTGTCCTGCCACGAGGTCCACGCCAAGGACGACAAGGTGCTGACCAAGGCCACGCAGCCCGAAGTGTGCTATAGCTGCCATAAGGAACAGCGTGCCCAGGCTCAGCGCATTTCTACCCACCCGATTGCCGCAGGCAAGGTTGGCTGTTCTGACTGCCACAATCCGCACGGTTCCGCAGGCCCCAAGCTGTTGGTCAAGAACACGGTTAATGAAACATGCTACACCTGCCATGCCGAGAAGCGCGGCCCGTTCCTTTGGGAGCATCCGCCGGCAACCGACGATTGCATGAATTGCCATACGCCGCACGGTTCGACTAATGCGCCGCTGTTGAAGGCCCGCGCCCCATGGTTGTGCCAGCAATGCCACGGCGATGGCGCGCCGCACCCGGGCCAGGTATACAGTGCAGCTAACCTGCCTGACGGCGCCGCATCCAATAACAATATCGGTACAACTGCCGCCGCACAGGCAATTAATCCCATTACCGGCACCCGGATCACAAGAAATAACCCCGAATCGAGGCTTGCTTTCCGCGGATGTCCCAATTGCCACTCGCAGATTCATGGATCTAACCATCCGGGCGGCAACAGGTTCCTGCGCTAATCGACATCACGATAGATCTTGGAAAATATCATGAGAAAAAATCAAGCATGTTTTACTGTTCGGGTTGCTACCGCTGCCGTGCAGGGAGCCCTGTTAAGCTTGGCCGTTCTTCCGGCTGCGTATGCGGACGATGCTGCAAGTCCATCTGTAGCCGATCTGGTCAAGCCTGGCAGCCATATCGAACTTGGGGTCGGCTATGTCAGCGACGATTCCTTCAAGCAAGGGGAATACAACGGCCTTGACAAGCAGGGTATCTATGCCATCGGGAATATTGATTTGCGCGGAGGTGGCGCCTACGACGGTGATAGCGCCATGCGGTATCGCATCAATGGCACGAACCTGGGTCTGGATACGCGTAACCTGACTGCGGAATACGGCCAACAGGGCTTATTCCGGCTGATATACGGCCATGACGAAATCAAGCGCAATTACTCCGACAGCTACAAGACGCTGTGGGATGGTGCAGGCGGCAGCACACTGACCCTGCCTGCGGAATACCCCCCCGCTGCCACGCGGGTGAGTTCAGCGGCCAGCGCCAATGCGGCACTGGCCAACTGGAACAATATCCAGGCACCCTATGCAACGGCTGCCTGCGCGGCCGCCGGCGGAACGCCAACCGGGGCCTGCCGCGGCCCGGGTATCTTGATCCCGGCGCTGATGAAGAATTTCGATGTCGAGACCAAGCGCACCATCGACGGGTTGGCGTTCAGCATGCAGTTCAGCCCGGGCTGGGAGATGAAGGCATCCGTTCGGCATGAGGAAAAAAGTGGCACCAAGCTGACCGGGGTCAACATGAACAGGTTCAGCGGCCCCAGCGCATTGCTGCCGGAACCGATCGATAGCACCACGGATTTGTACGAAGCCACCGTTGGCTATGCCAATGAAAGGGGGCATTTCAGCGTGGGCTATAACGGCTCCTTCTACAATAACGATATCGACGTTTGGAGTGCGCAGTACGCGGGTGCCGGTTCGACAACACCCGTGCCGGGCAATGTCGCGCATATGAGCGGCGCACCCGACAACCGTATGCATCAGATCAATCTGGCAGGCGGCTACAACTTTACCGACACCACCAAACTGGTGATGAGCGGTGCTTATACGCGCATGCTGCAGGACGAATCGTTCCTGGCGACGCCGACAGGCGCTACTTGGGTGTTGCCGGAAACTTCCGCGCATGCCAAGGTTGTCAATACCTTCTTTTCTGCGAAGCTGACGACCCGGCCGATGATGAACCTCGGTCTGAATTTCGGGTACAAGTACGACAACCGCGACAACCAGACACCGATTCGTGATTTCCTGGTGACTCCGGATTTGACTGGGGCAAGCACCCAATTCACCAACGAGCCCATCAACCGCCGCCTGCAACAGATCAACGTCGATGCGGATTATGCTTTTGCCGGCAGCCAAGGCATCAACGTGGGTTACGAATGGCAGGAGATCAAGCGTACCGCCGATGGTGAAGGGAGTCCGTTCCGGGCCAAGAAGACCTGGGAGAACACGCTCGGCGCCGAATACCGCAACAATCTTCTAGACAACCTCACCGGCCGTTTGGCCTATGCCTATTCGCAGCGACGGGCCTCGACGTACGAGGATGGGGATCCGGCTCCAGTCAGTCCGGCAGCGCCATTGCCGGCAGCCGATCCGCTGCTGCCCGGGTTCCGTCAGTTTTTCCTGGCTGACCGCAACCGCGACAAACTGCGGGGCTCGCTCAATTACCAGGTGACCGATGCCTTCGTGCTGCAGACTGATTTGTCGTACAGCAAGGATGATTATAACCATTCCAAGTATGGCCTGCAGGAATCCCGAAGCTGGGCGCTCAATCTGGACGGCGATTATGCGGTGAGCGAAAAGCTGTCCTTCAACGCCTATTACACCTATGAGGACATGAAATCCAGGCTGGATAGCTACGCCATCGCACGCGCCACTAGCATCACCATCTTGGATCCACACACGGCCTGTACCGCTTTTTCCGCTCCAGCCGGACACCAGCCGGCAGACTACTTCCAGGGCGACCCCTGTCGGCAATGGAGCGAAACCCAGGCTGACCGCGTACACACGCTGGGTTTAGGTTTCAAGTCCAAGGGGATGCTGAGCGGCAAGCTGGAACTTACCGGCGATCTCGCCTATTCCTATGCCAGAACCCCTGTCGACATGAGTGGCGGGAGCTATTACAACAACGGTGCTGCAGCGTTAAACAACGTATTCGTGCCCGCTCAATCCTTCCCCGACATCACCAGCCGCATGACCGACGTGAAACTGGACGGTGTATACAAGCTCGACAAATCGTCTTCGATACGGATGAACTATCTTTACCGGCACTTGACTACCCGGGACTGGCAATACGATGCCTATTCCAATTCTGCGCTCGGCGTAATTGCAGTGCAGGGCTACGTCGGCCCGGGCATTACTTCGCCGGACTACTCGGTGCACATGCTGGGTGTTTCCTACATCTACAGCTTCAAATAAGAAAGGGGCAACATGGGAAACCGGGCAGGAATCCTCAAGCGCTGCTGGCAAGCCCTGCGGCGGCCTAGCGTGAAATATTCGCTGCTGGCGCTGCTGGCAGTCGGCTTCTTTGCCGGCATCCTGTTCTGGGGCGGTTTCAACACGGGCATGGAGGCCACCAACCGCCTGGAGTTCTGCATCGGCTGCCATGAGATGCGCGATACGGTGTATCAGGAATACAAGGAAACCATCCACTACACCAACCGCACCGGCGTGCGTGCCATTTGCTCCGATTGCCATGTGCCCAAGGACTGGGGCCATAAAATGCTGCGCAAGATCCAGGCGAGCAAGGAAGTGTGGGGCAAGATCACCGGGTTCGTCGATACTCCGGAAAAATTCGAATCGCACCGCATGGAGCTAGCCACTCACGAATGGGAACGCATGAAGGCTTCGGGCTCGCGCGAATGCCGCAATTGCCATAACTTCGACAGTATGGACACGAAAAAGCAGAAGCCCAAGGCGCAGCAAAAGCATGCCCAGGCGAAGCAGGAGGGCAAGAGCTGTATCGACTGCCACAAGGGGATCGCCCACCTGTTGCCGAAGGAATACGTAGACCCGGACGAATAAGCGCCAGACGTCCAAGACCAATGCCCGCAAATGCAGCATTTGCGGGCATTTTGTTTGGCGGCGGAGCAATTGCCGGTAAACTGGCCGGCTACAGCACTCGAACAGGGTTGTAGCCTATGGACTGGCTGACGATCAAACTAATTTCCGCTTTTTTGTTGCCGCCGCTCAATTTTTTGCTGCTGGGCATCATCGGCTTGGCATTGCTCAAAACCCGGCCGGCATGGGGCAGGGGATTGCTGGGGCTGATGATCGCGCTGATGTGGCTGTTCTCGATGCCGATAACGGGCAATGCGCTGGACATGCTGCTGGAAAAAGATAGTGCCGGTGTGGTAAGGCTGCCGACTGGCGCCCAGGCGATCGTCGTGCTGGGCGGCGGCGTTTCTTTCGGCAGCCCGGAGTATACGGTCAGCAAGGATACGTTGGAGCGCCTGCGCTATGCGGCGATTCTGCATCGCCGCACGCGGCTGCCGATACTGGTGGCTGGCGGCGACACGGAGGCACGGGGGGTGTCGGAAGGGGCGCTGATGCAGAAAACCCTGAAGCAGGATTTCCAGGTGCCGGTGCAATGGGTGGAGGACAAATCCCATGACACCATCCAGAACGCCGCTTACAGCAAAAAGATACTCGACACCAACGGGGTGAGAACCATACTGCTGGTGACGCACGGCTGGCACATGGCGCGCTCGCGGAAGCTGTTCGAACAGTTAGGGTTCGAGGTATTGACGGCTGGGACCGGGTTCCATGACCTGGGCCATTTGACTGTCATCGATTTCCTGCCCAACGCGGAAGGCCTGGAAGGCAGCAGGATATTTTTCCACGAGATGATAGGCATGCTGTGGTCGGGCGGCCGCCAGCTGCTAAAGCAGTGAAACTAAAAGGACAAGGGCTTGTAGCCTGAGGTAATCGGATAGCGCCTGTCCTTGCCGAAGCCGCGATGGGTAATGCGCACGCCGACGGGCGCCTGGCGGCGCTTGTATTCGTTGCGGTCAATCAGCGTAATCACGCGCTTGACGTCGTGCTGCGTGAAACCGGCGGCGATGATGTCCTCCGGACTGCGGTCGTTCTCGACGTACATTTCCATGATTGCATCCAGCACCTCGTACGGCGGCAGGGAATCCTGGTCGGCCTGGTTGTGGCGCAGTTCCGCCGACGGAGCGCGCGTGATAGTGCGCTGCGGAATGATGGGAGCAAGGCTGTTGCGATAGTGGGCGAGACGGTATACCAGCGTTTTCGGCACGTCCTTCAACACCGCGTAGCCGCCCGCCATGTCGCCATACAGCGTGGAATAGCCTACAGCCATTTCGCTCTTGTTGCCGGTGGTCAGCACGATGCTGCCGAACTTGTTGGACAGCGCCATCAGCAGGGTGCCACGGATGCGAGCCTGCAGGTTTTCTTCGGCAAGATCGAACGGCAGGCCATCGAATTCATGTGCCAGCGTATCCAGAAAACTGTCGAAGACGTGCTTGATCGGCAGCTCGTCGTAGCGCACGCCGAGGGTGTCGGCCATGCTGCGGGCATCGGCCAGGCTGATGTCGGCAGTGTATTGCGACGGCATCATTACCGCGCGTACGCGGTCCTTGCCCAGCGCATCGACCGCGATCGCCAGCGTCAGCGCGGAATCGATGCCACCGGAGAGACCCAGCACCACACCGGGAAAGCCGCCCTTGATAATGTAGTCATGGACGCCGAGGCATAGAGCTTTGTAGACGCTGGCTTCCAGCCCCGGATCGGGGCAGATGTCGCCGCCGATGGGCTGGATGTCTTGCAGCTCGATGAAATCCAGTACTTCTTCGAAAGCCGGGAACTGGCTGGTGATATGGCCCGCACCGTTCATTGCGAAACTGGCGCCATCGAACACCAGTTCGTCCTGCCCTCCCACCAGGTTGGCATAAATGACCGGCATGCCGCTTTGGTTGATGCGGTCGCGCAACGTTTCATAACGCGTGAGCTGCTTGTCCAGATGGTAGGGCGAAGCATTCAGCGCGAGCAGCACCTGGGCGCCGTGCTGGCGCGCCAGTTGTGCGGGTTCCGGCTCCCAGACGTCGGCGCAGATATTGACGCCGAAACGTATGCCGCCCAGTTCGAACACCAGCGGTTCGCTGCCGGGCGTGAAATAGCGCACTTCATCGAACACGCTGTGGTTGGGCAGTACATGCTTGAGGTAGGTTGCCTCCACCTTGCCGTTGCGTATCAGCGATGCTGCGTTGTAGCGCTTGTCCCGGACCATGTGCGGGTGGCCGACCAGCAATGCGATGTCGTCGATATTGGCGGCGAGATCGGCCAACGCCGTCGCGCTGGCATAAAGAAAATCGTCGCGCAGCAGCAGGTCTTCCGGGGGATATCCAGTGAGCGCGAGTTCCGGCGTGATAAGCAGTTCCGCGCCTTGCGCACGTGCCCGTCGAGCGGCATCCAGGATGATGCCGGCATTGCCGGACAGGTCGCCGACGGTGAAGTTAAGTTGAGCGATGGCGATTTTCATGGGAAACGTAAGAACGCTTCGGGCTTAATACGACCCGCCCGCGCCCTTGATCAGGCGCACCATTTCGGCCCGCTGCCTTTTCATCGCATACACCAGCGCGGTGAGGCCGTATTGGTCCTTGGCTTTGACCTTGGCGCCGCGATCCAGCAACAGTTGCAGGATAGGCGTCGAACCGCTTTCCACCGCGTAATGCAATAAAGGCGTGCCTTCCGAATCCTTGAGGTTGACGTCGCTGCCTTTGTCTACCAGTAGTGTTGCGGCCTCGACCCTGCCGCGACGGATCGCCCAGGTCAACGCCGTCCATTCGGTAGTGTCCTTGGAGTCGATTTTTGCGCCGCCATCGATCAGCGCCTGCATCGCGGGCACGCGTCCTTCGCGGGCGGCATACATCAACGCGGTCGCGCCGAAGCGGTCGCGGGTCGAGGTGTCGGCGCCGTTCTTCAGCAGCGTCTGTACGGTTGGAACGTCGCCGTTTTTGGCGGCATACATCAGCACGGTTTTGCCATCGTCGCTCTTGGCGTTGGCGCTGGCTCCATGCTCGATCAGCAGGCCGACCGCATCGCTATAGCCGGAGGTCGACGCCAGCCCCAGCGCGCTCCAGCCGGCCTCGTCGCGAACGCCGATATCCGCGCCTTTGGCCAGCAGTACCTTCATGACTTCCAGAAAATCCTTTTTGGAGGCAAACATCAAGGCGGTCCAGCCGCCATTGTCCTTGGCGTTGACCTCGGCTCCCTTGTCCAGCAAAACCCGGGCCACTTCGGCATTGCCCTTGCGCGCGGCATACATCAACGCGGTGATGTCGTCCTTGTCCTTGGTGTTGGGGTTGACGCCGCTGTCCAGCATGGCTTGTACCGTGGCAAGGTCGCCCTTGGAGGCGGCGGTCAGCAGGTAGGGAATATCCTCATCCGCCCACGTCATCGGCGACAGCAGCAGAAGCCCGCACAGCAGGACCAGTGTTTTGGTCAATTTCATTCCCGATAATCCCCGTGGTTCATTTTGCATCGATTGCCGCCACTACCGCCTCGCCCAGCCCCGCTGGCGAACTGGCGACGACGACGCCGGCCTTTTCCAATGCGGCGATCTTGTCGGAGGCCTTGCCGCTGCCGCCGGAAATGATGGCCCCGGCATGTCCCATACGCTTGCCCTTGGGGGCGGTCTGTCCGGCAATGTAGGCAGCTACCGGCTTGGTGACATGGGAGCGAATATACTCCGCCGCGGCTTCTTCATCGTCTCCGCCGATCTCGCCTACCATGATGATGGCTTCGGTTTCCGCATCAGCCTGGAACAATTCCAGGCATTCGATGAAGTTCAGCCCCTTGATTGGGTCTCCGCCGATGCCGACGCAGGTGGTCTGTCCCAGCCCGAGCCGTGTGGTCTGGTTGACGGCTTCGTAGGTGAGCGTGCCGGAGCGCGATACAATGCCCACCTTGCCGCGCCGGTGAATGAATCCCGGCATGATGCCGATCTTGCATTCATCCGGCGTGATGACGCCGGGACAGTTGGGGCCGATCAGTTTTACGCCGTTGGCCTTGAGTGCCGCCTTGACGTTGAGCATGTCCAATACCGGGATGCCCTCGGTGATGCAGACGATGAGCGCGATGCCGGCGTCCGCCGCCTCCACGATGGAATCGGCGGCGAACGGCGGCGGCACGTAGATCACGCTGGCATTGGCGCCGGTGGCTTTCACCGCGTCACGCATGGTGTTGAGCACCGGCAGCCCCAGATGGGTCTGGCCGCCCTTGCCCGGCGTGACGCCACCCACCATCCTGGTGCCGTAGGCCAGCGCCTGTTCGGAATGAAACGTTCCCTGCTTGCCGGTGAAGCCCTGGCACAGCACTTTTGTGTTGTCGTTGACGAGTATGCTCATGTTAAGTACCTATGCCGCTGCGGCTACCGCGCGCTTGGCGGCGTCGGTCAGCCCATCGGCGGAAATAATGGACAGGCCGCTGTCACGCAGCATCTTCCTTCCCAGATCAACGTTGGTGCCTTCCAGGCGGACGACAACCGGGACTGTCACGCCCACTTCCTTAACCGCGGTGATGATGCCCTCGGCAATGATGTCGCAGCGCATGATGCCGCCGAAAATATTGACCAGTATCGCTTTCACGTTGGCATCGGAGAGGATGATCTTGAAGGCCTTGGCCACGGTTTCGGCCGTGGCGCCGCCGCCGACGTCGAGAAAATTGGCCGGCTGCCCGCCGTGCAGCTTGATCAGGTCCATCGTCGCCATCGCCAGCCCGGCGCCGTTGACCATGCAGCCGATGTTGCCGTTGAGCGCGATGTAGTTGAGCCCGGCGGCGTGCGCATCGGCTTCCTTGGCGTCGTCCTGGCTCCAGTCGCGCTGGTCGGCCAGCGTTTTCTGGCGGTACAAGGCATTGTCATCCACGCTGATCTTGCAATCCAGCGCCACCAGCGCGCCTGCCGTCGTCACCACCAGCGGA
Source organism: Novimethylophilus sp. (assembly GCF_036504375.1). Taxonomy (NCBI): domain Bacteria; kingdom Pseudomonadati; phylum Pseudomonadota; class Betaproteobacteria; order Nitrosomonadales; family Methylophilaceae; genus Novimethylophilus; species Novimethylophilus sp. The sequence continues at coordinate 6,091 of NZ_DASXVH010000105.1, read as the reverse complement.
TTGATTTCCAGCAGGGCGAGGTCGTTTTCCCTGAATAACTGGTACAGGCTCTTGAGCAGCTTGGTGAAGGCGCCGAGCTGGGTGCCTTCCAACCCCAGCGCGAACGCCAGGTCGCGCGCCTGGTAGTCGACCAGCCCCAGCAGTGGGTCGCATACTTCGCGCAGGATTTTTTCCGGGGCGGTGTGGGCGATTTCTTCGATCTCCATGCCGCCGGCCGCGGAGGCCACTACCACCACGCGTTCAATGCTGCGGTCCACCAGCAGGCTTAAATACAGTTCACGTGCAATCGGCAGGGTTTCCTCGATCAGCAGTTTGCTGACCGGCTGGCCTTCCGGAGCATTCTGCAAAGTTACCAGATTCTTGCCGAGCAAACCGGCGGCAACAGCACGTACCTCGTCGGCGGATTTCGTGACCTTGACGCCGCCGGCTTTGCCGCGTCCGCCGGCGTGGATTTGCGCCTTGACTACCCAGGCATGCCCCCCCAGTTCGGCCGCCGCCGCCGCTGCGGCCTCCGCGGTTTCCACCGTCACCCTCTGCGGGGTTGGAATGCCGTAGTGCTGCAGCAAGCGCTTGGCCTGAAACTCATGCAAATTCATGAAAAATCCCGTGCGAAAAATTAATGCAATTTTGGCTGAAAAGCAGAAAAGAAGCCAGCAGGCGAAATGACGATGTTACGGACGATGCGGGCTGGTGTGGCGTTAGCATGGTTTTTGCATGGTTTTATGCCGAGCTTGTAATAAAACGATCTACAGGAGAAATGCCAATGAAGATTTTCTTCGCTGTCGCCATGACCATGGTTTCCGCAGCTTGTCATGCGGTGGAATTCGGTCAGATTCACCCCGAAAAAAGCAACATTACCTTTATTTCGCGGCAGATGGGGGTGCCGATCGAGGGTAAATTCGGCAAATACAATGCCCATATCGCGTTCGACCCCGATCATCCTGAAGCGGCCAGGGCCCAGGTTGAGATAGAGATGGCCAGCATAGATGCCGGCAATCCTGATTCCAATGATGAAGTGAGAACCAAAGGTTGGTTCGATATCGAACAATTCAGAACCGCGAAGTTCGAGTCGAGCGGGTTCAAGGCACGCGGCGGCTCGTATGAGGCCGAAGGTAAAATGACCATTAAAGGGGTGACCCAGCCGGTCATGGTGCCCTTTACCGTTAAACTGGAAAACAATGTCGCGATTCTCGAAGGGCTGTTTCCCATTTCTCGGAAACAGTATGGCATTGGCACTACGGACTGGCTTGAGGTTGTGGGCGATGAAGTGAAGCTGCTATTTCGTTTTAATCTTGGGCCGCTCGGTAAATAATATTCAATGTACCATGCTTAATAGAGTGAACAGTCATGGGTATTAATTTTTCTAATAGCATTAATTTATGCAAAGTCAGTTGACCCGGTATCCCACTATCTAGGATAATTACCTCCGCTTGGCCACTTCACAGTCTCGAATAGGCTGTCGCGATGACAGCCTGAGTCTTGCGGCTTTACAAAAATCACTTGGATTATTCGATTTAGCGTGCTGGAAAATTACTTTCCGATTTTGCTGTTTATTCTGGTTGGGCTGGCCGTCGGCGTCGTGCCCATGGTCATTGGCAAGCTGGTCGGCCCCAGCCGTCCGGATAGCGAAAAAAATTCTCCTTACGAATGCGGCTTCGAGGCTTTCGAGGATGCGCGCATGAAGTTCGACGTGCGCTACTATCTGGTCGCGATCCTATTCATCCTGTTCGATCTGGAAATTGCCTTCCTGTTTCCCTGGGCAGTGGTGCTGAAGGAGATCGGCCTGTTCGGTTTTGTCGCCATGATGGTGTTCCTCGGCATCCTGATCGTCGGTTTTGTCTATGAGTGGGTGAAGGGGGCGCTGGAATGGGAGTGACGGTGCGAGCAGGAAGCGTGCTGGTTGAGTCGATGGTGTCGGTTCGGAGACGGCAGGCATGAGCATCGAAGGCATCATGGAGAAGGGGTTCGTCACGACGACCCTGGATACCGTCATCAATTATACCCGTACCGGTTCGATGTGGCCGATGACCTTCGGGTTGGCCTGCTGCGCGGTGGAAATGATGCATGCCGGCGCTTCGCGCTACGACCTCGACCGTTTCGGCATCGTGTTCCGCGGCAGTCCCCGTCAGTCCGACGTGATGATCGTCGCCGGCACGCTGATCAACAAGATGGCGCCCGCATTGCGCAAGGTTTACGACCAGATGGCCGAGCCGCGCTGGGTGATCTCGATGGGGTCGTGTGCCAATGGCGGCGGCTATTACCATTACTCCTATTCTGTCGTGCGCGGCTGCGACCGCATCGTTCCGGTCGACGTCTATGTGCCGGGTTGCCCGCCGACCGCAGAAGCGCTGTTGTACGGCATTATCCAGTTGCAAAACAAGATCAAACGCACCAATACCATCGCCCGATAAAACCACCTATGAGCCCCCGTCTGGAAAAGCTGGCAGAAAGCCTCAGGAACGCGCTTGGCGACAAGCTGGCGCGGCTGGCCGAGCATGTCGGCGAGTTGACCGTCGACATCAAGGCCGCCGATGCCGTGGCGGTTTGCACAATATTGCGCGATGGTGCGGGTCTGCAGTTCGAGCAGCTGATCGATCTGTGCGGCGTCGATTACAGCGATTACAAGGAAGGTTTGTGGGAAGGGCGCCGCTACGCGGTGGTCTATCATCTGCTTTCCGTCGCGCTCAATCAGCGCGTGCGGATCAAGGCCTTCGTCGAGGACGACGATTTCCCGCTGATTGCCTCTATGGTTGGCATATGGCCCGTGGCCAACTGGTTCGAGCGCGAGGCGTTCGATCTCTACGGCATCATGTTCGACGGCCATCCCGACTTGCGCCGCATCCTCACCGACTACGGCTTCATCGGCCACCCGTTCAGAAAAGATTTTCCGGTAATCGGCAATGTCGAGATGCGCTACGACCCGGATCAGCAGCGCGTGATTTATCAGCCGGTCTCCATCGAACTGCGCAACAATGTGCCGCGCATTATCCGCGACGAGGGCTTCCATCGTGGCTGATTCCGCATTGCGTTCAAACGAATACGGCGTTGTCGGCGCTTGCCGTACTATTCGTACTGTCTGCGCGCCTCCGCCTTGTCTTCGTTTGAACGCAATGCGGAATGAAGAGGTGACGTATGGCTGAAATCAGAAACTACACAATGAATTTTGGCCCGCAGCACCCAGCCGCTCACGGCGTGCTGCGCCTGGTGCTGGAGCTGGACGGCGAAGTGATCGAGCGAGCCGACCCGCATATCGGGCTGCTGCACCGCGCCACCGAAAAGCTCGCGGAAAATCGTACCTTCCTGCAGGCTCTGCCGTATATGGATCGCCTCGACTATGTGTCGATGATGTCCAACGAGCACGCCTATGTGATGGCGATCGAAAGGCTGATGGGCGTCGAAGTGCCGGAGCGCGCGCAGTACATCCGGGTGATGTTCGATGAGATCACCCGCATCCTCAACCACTTGCTGTGGCTGGGCGCGCACGCGCTGGACGTGGGGGCGATGACGGTGTTCCTGTACGCCTTCCGCGAGCGCGAAGACCTGTTCGACGTATATGAGGCGGTGTCCGGCGCGCGCATGCATGCCGCCTATTACCGTCCGGGCGGCGTCTACCGCGATCTGCCGGACCGCATGCCGCAGTATGAGGCATCGAAGATACACGGCGCCGCCGACATCCGCCGCATGAACGAGAACCGCCAGGGCTCGCTGCTGGATTTTATCGAGGATTTCACCAGCCGCTTCGATGGTTATGTCGACGAATACGAAACGCTGCTCACCGACAACCGTATCTGGAAGCAGCGTACCGTCGGCATCGGCGTGGTGGCGCCGGAGCGCGCGCTGGCGCTGGGCATGACCGGCCCGATGCTGCGCGGCTCGGGCATCGCCTGGGATTTGCGCAAGAAGCAGCCGTACGAAGTGTACGATCGCATGGATTTCGACATCCCCATCGGTACCAACGGCGACTGTTACGACCGCTATCTGGTGCGCATGGAAGAGTTCCGCCAGTCCAACCGCATCATCAAGCAATGCGTTGCCTGGCTGCGCGCCAACCCCGGCCCGGTGATCAGCGACAACTACAAGATGGCGCCGCCGTCGCGCGAAACCATGAAGCACGACATGGAGGCGCTGATCCACCACTTCAAGCTGTTTACCGAGGGCTTCCATGTGCCGGAAGGCGAAGCTTACGCCGCAGTGGAGCACCCCAAGGGCGAATTCGGCATTTACCTGGTTTCCGACGGCGCCAACAAACCTTACCGCCTGAAAATCCGCGCACCCGGCTTCGCGCATCTGGCCGCGCTGGACGAAATGACGCGCGGCCACATGATCGCCGACCTGGTCGCCATCATCGGCACGCAAGATATTGTTTTCGGAGAGATTGACCGCTGATGCTTTCCCCTGAATCCCTCGCCAAGATCGACCGCGAGCTGACCAAGTATCCGGCCGATCGCCGCCAGTCCGCGGTGATCTCGGCGCTGCGCATCGCCCAGCAGGAAAAGGGCTGGCTGGCCAAGGACACCATCGAGTTCGTCGCCGAATATCTCGGCATTCCGGCCATCGCCGCGCTCGAGGTGGCGACCTTTTACAACATGTACGACCTTGAGCCGGTGGGCAAGCACAAGATCACCGTATGCACCAATATCTCCTGCATGCTGCGCGACTCCGCCGCCATCGTCGAGCATCTGGAACACAAGCTGGGCGTGCATTGCGGCGAAACCACGCCGGATGGCAAGTTCACGCTCAAGGAAGGCGAATGCATGGGCGCCTGCGGCGGCGCGCCGCTGCTGCACGTCAACAACACGGACATGCACGAGCACCTGACTCCGGAAAAGGTCGATGAACTGCTGGCGGGGCTGAAATAATGGCCAACGAAGTCTGCTTCCGTACCCTGCACCTGCCCAATCCTGGCGCGCTGGAAACCTACCGCAGCATCGGCGGCTACGATACGCTGAAGCGCATTGTGACGGAAAAAATCCCGGCCACCGAGATCATCAGCCAGATCAAGGTTTCCGGTCTGCGCGGCCGCGGCGGCGCGGGCTTTCCCACCGGCCTCAAGTGGAGCTTCATGCCGCGCTATTTCGACGGCGAGAAGTACATCGTCTGCAACACCGATGAAGGCGAGCCGGGCACGTTCAAGGACCGCGACATTATCCGTTACAACCCGCACCAGCTGATCGAGGGCATGGCGATTGCCGCCTACACGCTGGGTGCGCGCGTCGGCTACAACTATATCCACGGCGAAATCTGGGCGGAATACGAGCTGTTCGAAAGGGCGCTGGACGAAGCGCGCGCGGCGGGCTTTTTGGGCGACAACCTGTTCGGCACCGATTTCAGCTTTCATCTGTATGCGCACCACGGCTACGGCGCCTATATCTGTGGCGAGGAAACCGCGCTGATCGAATCCATCGAAGGCAAGAAGGGCCAGCCGCGCTTCAAGCCGCCGTTCCCGGCGAGCTTCGGTGTGTTCGGCAAGCCCACCAACGTCAACAATACCGAATCCTACGCTTCCGTGCCCTACATCATGCAGCACGGCGGCCAGGCGTTCATGGACCTGGGCGTGCCGAATTCCGGCGGCACCAAGCTGTTCTCGGTGTCCGGCCACGTGGAAAAGCCCGGCAACTTCGAGATCGGCATGGGCACGCCGTTTCCGGAACTGCTGGCTTTGGCCGGCGGCGTCTGGAAAGGGCGCAAGCTTAAGGCGGTGATCCCCGGCGGTTCCTCGACTGCCGTGGTGCCGGCCGAACTGATGATGCAGTGCACCATGGATTACGATTCCATTTCCAAGGTCGGCGGCTCCAGCCTGGGCGCGGGGTCGGTGATCGTGATGGACGATTCCACCGACATGGTCAAGGCGCTGGATCGCCTGTCCTATTTCTACTACGAGGAATCCTGCGGCCAGTGTACGCCTTGCCGCGAGGGCACCGGCTGGATGTGGCGCGTGGTGCGCCGCATCGCCGAGGGCCGTGGCCGCATGGAAGACCTCGACCTGCTCACCAACGTGGGCGAGAACATTTCCGGCCGCACCATCTGCGCGCTGGGCGAGGCGGCGGCGACGCCGGTAATCAGTTTCATCAAGCATTTCCGGCCGGAGTTC
>NZ_DASXVH010000104.1:0-52291 GCF_036504375.1 Novimethylophilus sp. | reverse complement strand
GCATACCGCTTGCGTTTATGTGTTGTGTTGATGATACGGCACAGTCCCTATTGCGACAAATAATATCAATTTTTGGAGGCGATTATCTTGAGAAATAGGAAGATGAAATTGCAGCTCGCTTTGAGCACGGCGCTGCTGGGCATGGTCGCGCTGCCGGCCGGGGCGAACGACGAGCTGATGAAGCTCATGAAGGACGACAATCAGTGGGCGCACCCGCGCAAGGACTTCAGCAATACCGGTTACAGCGGCCTGTCCCAGATCAACACGGGCAACGTCAAAAACCTCAAGCTCGCCTGGACCTTTGCCACCGGCGTGAACCGCGGCCACGAGGGCGCGCCGCTCGTCGTCAACGACATCATGTACGTGCACACCGCGTTCCCCAACAATGTGTACGCGCTGGATCTCAACGACAACCAGAAGATCAAGTGGGCCTATTTCCCCAAGCAGGATCCTTCGGTGCAGGCCGTGCTGTGCTGCGACAACGTGAACAAGGGCCTGGGCTACGGCGACGGCAAGATTTTCCTGCAGCAGAACGACGGCATGCTGGTGGCGCTGGATGCCAAGACCGGCGCCAAGATATGGGATGCGAAGGTCAACGACCCCAAGGTGGGCGCGGCCAACACCAACGCTCCGCACGTCATCAAGGACAAGGTGATTACCGGCTGTTCTGGCGGCGAATACGGCGTGCGTTGCCATATCTCGGCCTACAGCATCAAGGACGGCGCACTGGTGTGGCGCGCCTACAGCACGGGGTCCGACGCCGAGGTGATGATCGGCAAGGACTTCAACCGCGAAAACCCGCATTACAGCGCGCTTTCGCTGTACCAGGACGTCAACGGCGGCAACAAGCAGGGCGGCTCGTTCAAGGCGCTGCCCAAGGAACAGCTGAAGTTCCCCGAAGCCAACCTCGGCATCAAGACCTGGCTCAAGCCGCAGGCCAACCAGGATGGATGGCAGCACGGCGGCGGCCCAACCTGGGGATGGTATTCCTACGACCCCAAGCTCAACCTGATGTATTACGGCACCGGCAATCCCGGCACCTGGAACCCGGACGTGCGCCCCGGCGACAACAAGTGGGCGATGACCATTTTCGCGCGCGACGTCGACACCGGCATGGCCAGGTGGGGCTACCAGATGACGCCGCACGACGAGTGGGACTATGACGGCATGAACGAAATCGTGCTGTGGGAAGCCAACGGCAAGAAGCTGGCATCGCATTTCGACCGCAACGGTTTCGGCTACACCTTCGATCGTACCAACGGCACGCTGCTGGTGGCTGAAAAGATGAATCCCTTCGTCAACTGGGCGACCGGCATCGACATGAAATCCGGCGTTCCTATCAAGGATCCGAAATTCTCCACGCACCAGGACTATAACGCCCAGGGCATCTGCCCCTCGGCGTTGGGCGTCAAGGACGAACAGCCCTCGGCCTATTCGCCCAGGACCAAGCTGTTCTACGTGCCGCTCAACCACGTCTGCATGACCTACGAGCCGACGGAATCCAAATACATCGCCGGCCAGCCCTGGGTGGGTTCGACCTTGACCATGTTCCCCGGCCCCGATGGCGTCATGGGCGGTTTCATGGCCTGGGACGGCTTGAAGGGCAAGGCCAAGTGGTACAACAAGGAGAAGTTCTCGGCCTGGGGCGGCGCGCTGGTCACGGGTTCCGACCTCGTGTTCTACGGCACGCTCGACCGCTGGTTCAAGGCGCTGGACGCCAACACCGGCAAGGAACTGTGGCGCTTCCAGGTGGGTTCCGGCGTAGTCGGCAACGCGATTACCTACGGCCACAAGGGCAAGCAGTACGTCGGCGTGCTGTCCGGCATCGGCGGCTGGGCCGGCGTGGCGATGAATCTCGGCCTCACCAATGAAACCGACGGCCTCGGCGCCGCCGGCGGCTACAAGGAACTCACCAAGTACAACGCGGCGCCCGGCGGCGGCGCGATGAACGTGTTCAGCCTGTAACCGATGCTTTAACCATATGCGTCCGGTCGGCCGGGCCCGGCGACCGCCTGACCGCACCGGATGAATACGGCTCCATGTTAAATCTCCATATCCGGTGATTTAACCCTTCTCCCCTCTCCGCTCAGGAGAGGGGATTTTTTTATTCATATCCATCAGCAGAAAACGGGAGAAACGTACAAGTGACTTGAACCCCGTTTCCATGCAAGAATTAAGAGGTCATTGCAACGTAGCATTCGCCCATGTCAGATCCTGCGGTTATCCTGAATTCCAAAGCCGGTAGCCGGCCAGCCTGGTCGAGCATGCTGACGGCCATTGCCGGTTTGATCCTGATGCTGCTGGGTTTGTCGGTCATGGTCGGCTGGCATACCCATAATACCCTGCTGATCCAGATCGATCCCCACTATGTGCCCATGCAATACAACACCGCTGTCGCGTTCATGCTCAGCGGCTTGAGCATGATGATGATCACCTTCGGCGCATTGCGCCTCGCGTCTGCATGCGGCATTGTGGTGGCACTTCTCGGCGCGCTGACGTTGATCGAGTATCTTTGCGGCCTCGATTTTGCCATCGACCAGAGATTGATCACACCCTATACCACGGTCATGACATCCTATCCGGGCAGAATGGCGCCCAATAGCGCTTTGTGCTTCACGCTCGCAGGCATTGCATTTCTGCTTCCGGGGCTGGCATCCGGTCACCGCAACACGCCCATTGCAATAGGCGTGCTCGGCGCACTGGTGCTGGGGCTGAGCCTGGTGGCACTTTCCGGCTACGCGATGGGCATCGAAACCGCTTTTGGCTGGGGCGCGCTGACGCGGATGGCCATCCATACCGCCCTGGGCTTTAACATTTTGGGAATAGGGCTGCTGACGCTGGCCTGGCAGGAAGCCTCGCGGCATGAATCGGGGCTGCTGCATTACTTTTCGGCTCCGATCGCCATCAGTATTCTGACGGCTTCGGTGCTGCTGTGGCAGGCGCTGCAAATTGGATCCGGCGGCAGCATATATTACGAAAACACCTATCCCAATCTTTTGCTGGCCTTCGGCGCCATTCTGGCTGCGGCGCTGGCATGGACGATGAATCGCGCCTATGCAGCAAAAACACAGGCACGCGCAGCCGAAGCGGCAAGGCAGGCACTGGAAGCCGACATTGCCGAACGCAAGCGAGCCGAGGCCGCACTGAAAGAAAGCGAAGAACGCTTTCGCAGCCTGTTTGAACAGGCCGCCATCGGCATTGCGCAAATCTCCGTTGAAGGCCGTTTCCTAAAAATCAATGACGGCTTCTGCCGTATCATTGGCTACAGCCAGCAGGAGGTTCTGGCGCAGGGCCTGACATTCCAGCAGCTCACGTTTCACGAGGACCTGGCATCCGACATGACTTTCAAGCAGAAACTGCTCGCCGGCCTGATTGAAAACTATTCGGTGGAAAAACGCTATATACGGAAGGACAGAAGCCTCGCCTGGGTGCATCTGTCAACGGCGCTGGTACGGGACGCGGAGAAAAAGCCCTTGTACTTCATCAGCGCGGTGCAGGACATTACCGAGCACAAAAATCTGCAGGCGGAAATCGAGCGCCAGGCCCGCATCGACTATCTGACCGGCCTCGCCAACCGGCGCCATTTCATGGAACTGGCGGAACAGGAGCTGACCCGGGCGATGCGCTACGGCAGCCCGCTTTCAATCGCGATGATGGATATCGACCATTTCAAGCGCGTGAACGACACTTACGGGCACAAGACCGGCGATGTCGTATTGCAGAAGCTGAGTCAGCTATGCCAGGCAACGTTGCGCGAGGTGGATATCATCGGTCGTATCGGCGGCGAGGAATTTGCGATCATACTGCCGGAGACCGACGGCGAAAAGGCCGCCGAAGTGGCCGAACGTCTGCGCGCTTCCATCGCCAAGACCGAAATACCGCTGGAAACCGGCCTGCCGCTGCATTTTACCGTGTCCATCGGCATCGCCACGCTCCAAGGCAGCGACGTCAATGTCGACATGCTGCTCAATCTGGCGGATAAGGCGCTGTACGAAGCCAAGCATTCGGGCCGCAACCGGGTGCGCGTCGCGCATTTTTAGCATACCGCCAGCGACAGCGTGACTTCCAGCCCTAACCCGCCGGTTCGGATATTGCGCAGCTTGAGCGTGCCGCGATGCTTTTCGGCAATATTGCGGGCGATCGTCAGCCCCAGCCCGGTGCCGCCGAATTCGCGCGAGCGCGAGGTTTCCAGGCGGTAAAACGGCTGGAATACCGCGTCCAGCTGTTCGTTTGGAATACCGGGGCCGCCGTCGACGATGGAAACCACGACCCTGTCCCCGTCCCGCTTCGCCGCCACATGGGCGAACTGGCCGTACTTGACGGCGTTTTCGACCAGATTCAGCAGGCAGCGCCGCAAGGCGCGGGGCCGCGCCATCACCGAGACCTCAACCTGGCTGTTATGCGTCACATCCTGACCGGCTTCGGCGGCGTCGCTGCAGATGCTGTCGATCAGCGAATCCAGGTCCAGCATCTCGAACGACTCTTCCGCGTCCAGGCTGCGCGCCAATTCCAGGCCTTCCTTGACCATGGCCTGGGTCGCGGAAAGATCGGCGATCAGTTTCTCCTTCAACTCTTCATCGGAAACTTTTTCCAGGCGCAGCCGCATCCGCGTCAGCGGCGTCTGCAGGTCATGCGCGATTGCCGCCAGCATATGGGTGCGCTCCTGGATGTAATTGCGGATGCGCAGCTGCATGTCGTTGAACGCCGCCGCCGCCTCGCGCACTTCGGCGGGGCCGGCATTCTCAGCCAACGGCGGGCGCTCGATATTGTGTCCGAGATCGTTGGCGGCCTGGGCCAGCTTGCGTAGCGGCCGGGTCGATATCAGCGCCACCAGGAAAGCCAGCGCCGCGACGCACAGCACGAATACCAGCAGATAGGGCAGAAAATCCTTGCTGAAAGGCGGCGGCAAGCGGTTGGATTGGAGTGCGACGTCCAGCCTGATCGGCGAGCCATCCGCCAGATGCATGAACACCGTCCGGCAGCGCCGCGGCTCATTGTTTTGAATCGGCTCGCTAGCGCGGGCCGGGCAATCGTCGCCCGCCCTCTGGAACGCGACGATGTGACGGTCTGCGCCCAGCACCCGCATCAATTCAGCGACAAATTCGCTGTCCGTCGAAGCACCGGGAACGACCGCGTATGCAGAAAAATCGGCGCGGGTGCCGGATTTCTGCGCAATCGCCGCCAGCACAGGACGTGACGCAACTGGCACGGCGTCCAGCGCCAGCACCAATTGCTCGACGCGCTCGGCGGCGTGGCGACTCCTGATCTGGGTGACCATCCCGCGCTGCGCATATGCCGCCAGAGCCAAAGCCAGCGCCGCCGAAGCGATGACGCCGGCGATCAGCAGGATGAACACCCGCCCGCCCATCGAGCGGAAAAACGATTTGATCACGGCCACACCCGCGCTGCCAGCACATAGCCTTCGTTGCGCACGGTCTTGATGATCTGCGGCGCGCGTGCATCCTCGCCCAGTTTTTGGCGCAAACGGCTGACTTGTAAATCTATCGAACGGTCGAAAGGATCGGCATCGCGGCCCTGGGCCATGTTCAGAATCTGGTCGCGGTTGAGCACGTGGTTGGGATGGGTGGCGAATATCTTCAGCAGGCGGAATTCGGCGCCGGACAGCGAGACGATCACGCCCTGCGGACTGACCAGGTGCCGTGCGGGAAGATCCAGCGTCCAGCCGGCGAAATGCAGCTGGCCGGATTCTGCCGGGCCTTTGCCGGACGTGGATTGCGTACGGCGCAACACGGTGCGGATGCGCGACAGCAATTCCCGCGGCTCGAAAGGCTTGCCCAGGTAATCGTCCGCGCCCATTTCCAGCCCGACGATGCGGTCCAGCGTGGCGTCGCGGGCGGTCAGCATGATCACCGGCATATCCGAGCGCACCCGCAATTCGCGGCACAAGGCCAGGCCATCCTTGCCCGGCAGGTTGAGGTCGAGCACAATGAGATCGACCGCGTGCACGTCCAGCATTTGCCACATGCTTGCGCCATCCGCCGCCGTCGCGGCGCGGCAGCCGTTGCCTTCGAGGTACTCGGCCAGCAGCATCCGGATGTCCGGGTCGTCGTCCACGATCAGGATATTGGCCTGTGCATTCATCTGGGCATCCCCGTTCACTCCAGTATCAAGCGCATTTGAGCAGATGTATGTATCGGCCGTTTGTCCGCATGGCCGATTTTTGTAACGCTTTGTATCAGGACCTCGCTAGTTTTCATGAAATTCCAGCTGGTAGGCCGCGCCCGCATCCTGGCCCAACACCCTGACGAGATAAGGCATCGCGTCTTGCAATGCAGCTTTCAATGTCCATGGCGGGTTGAGCACGAACATACCGCTGCCGTGCATGCCGAAGCCGTCCGCAGACGGCGTCGCGACCGTCAGGCTCGCATGCAGCCAACTGTTGGCCGGCAGTGTCTTGAGTTTTTCGGGCAACTGGCGCGATTCCTGGCGCTGCAACAGCGGATACCATACCGCGTAGCTGCCGGTTGCGAAACGCTTGAGCGCGCCCTGCAACGCTGCCGGCACGCGCTGGTAATCCTGTTTTTCCTCGTAAGGCGGGTCGATCAGCACCAGCGCGCGGCGCGGCGGCGGCGGCAACAGCGCCTTCAGGCCGGCAAAGCCGTCCGCCGCCTCCACCGTTGCACGTCGGCCGGCATCGCGAAAATTCTCTTGCAGCAACTCGTGGTCGCTGGGATGAAGCTCGAACAGACGCAGCCGGTCATCTTGGCGCAGCGTCTGCAATGCTATCCATGGCGAGCCGGGATATAACCTGAGCCCGCCGTTCGGGTTCAAGCTGCGTACCAGCGCCGCATACTCCGCCAGCGGCGCCGGCAAGTCGTCCCGTGCCAGCAGCCGGCCGATACCGTCCGCGTATTCGGCATTTTTTGCCGCATAGCCTTGATCCAGCGCATACACTCCGGCCCCGGCATGCGTGTCGATATACCAGTAAGCCTTGTCTTTCTGGTTGAGGTACTGCAGCAATTGCAGCAGCATGAAATGCTTCAGCACATCGGCGTGGTTGCCGGCATGGAAGGCGTGGCGGTAGCTCAGCATCGGGAAATGGCCATTGGTAGCACAAGCGCTATTGTAACCGCTGCGAGAAGCCGTCCAACTGTATCAGGCGCGAGAGCCGCCGAATGGGCTCATGATATTCATGACCTTAAAATCAATACCTGGCATATCTTTTGCATGGAACAAATAGTACAGCACGGCACTCTTACCCGGTATGGTTGGAGTTATTGATGAATTTGAAGGAGCACTGCCATTAGCTACCTAGGATACAAGATTCATGTTCGCAACGTCTGGCAAAGTGACGGCGTGGAGGCCGATATTGTCGGCAAGGACGGCAATTATATTTCCATCCAGGACTGGAACCGGATAACCGCCGAAGAAACGGCGCGTGAGATTGTGAATTACGCAACAAGCCACAATATCAGTCTCGATGTTGCGTCGAAATACGTATTGGTCTGATCCCGCTTTCCCGCATCACCGGTCCTTCCCCCGCTTTCGATTAAGCAATCTGATGACGAACGATTGCGCGGCCCATGCGCTTGCGGCCCGCAGGATCGTTTTGCCCATTTACAGGCCGAAGTTGTGCCACAGCTTCGTCGAGCTACTTCGCGTGGTCGTCGTGTTCGGCATCGCCATTGGCCTGGAGCGCAATGCGGCAAATCGATAACCCGCTGCCGATTCTGGCCGGGCTCGTCTGTCCTTTCTATGGCTTATGGGTATCGTATGGCCGGCAATAGGGTCATCAGCGCGCGCACCGAGTCAAAACCATCTCTCCGGCAATGCAACCGCGCCGTTCTCCGCTGACGCAGTGTGCGCTGCAGTACAGACTTACGGCCGCCACTTTGGATAAATAGCCGACAGATTCAGGCTGCGTCGCACGCAATGCCCGAACCAGGACGATTTCTCTTGCGGAGAACATCATGGCAAACATCTGTCGGAATGCTCACCTAACGGCATCGCGCCTTTTCCCGGCCCTTTTGCTGGCGGCCCTGCTGCTAGTCTTTCCCCCGCTTTGCGCCGCATGGACGATCAGGAATCTCGGCACGCTGGGCGGTGCTTACTGCGAACCGTTGGGCGTCAACAATCTTGGACAGGTCGTGGGGATTTCGCAAACGGACGCCGGCCTGTTTCATGCCTTCGTCACCGCGCCGAATGGCGGGCCGCTGACTGATCTTGAAACCCTGGATGCAGTGGTTCAGGCCGGCTGGAGCAAGATTACCGTGGTAGCCATCAACGATTGGGGGCAGATGGCCGGCACCGGCTTCATCGACGGCAAGCAGCGGGCGTTCTTCTTTGTCGCCCGTGCCGGAGCCTGCCACCAGCGAGCTCATACTGGGCGGACTGGCGATACTGGGAATGGTTTATGGAGGCAGGCGCGGAATGAATTCGATACCCGCCTTCAGGTAACCAAGAGAATGGCCACGGCGCCTTTCAGGCACAGGCCGGAGAGGCTTCCTCCATGGACGTGCCGTGTACATCCCGCAGGCATTGCCGCGCGCAAGTAGCGCAGCGCCCGCACTCGGCCGTAACGCCGAGATCGCGACGCAAATCCTTGAGCGTCTTTGCCCCATCTCTGGCGGCCTGATGAATCTGGCGCTCGGTTACTGCAAGACACACACAAACGTACATGAATGTTTTCCCCTGTTACTGATTCAGCGATCAGGCACACATGAGAAGCATTCTCATTTAACTGAAAACCAGTGTCAAGTATTTCTTGCGCTTGCGGGCATAAAAAACCGCGGACTTGGCCGCGGCTTTGAGTGATGGCGGTTGGCGATTGTCAGTCGCCGGCCGGTTCCATGTGGGATTGCAGATAATTGGGCAGAGTGACGTCCTCAATCAGCGTTTGCTGGGTTTCCAGCCAGTCGATGGCCTCTTCGCAATGTTCCAGCAATTCCTCCAGCAAGTCGCGGCTGACGTAATCCTGCCTCTCTTCGCATAGCGCGATAGCCTCTACCAGCAAGGGACGCTGGATATCTTTCTCGCATTTCAGGTCGCCTGTCAGGCATTCGACCGCGTTTTCACCGATGAGAAGCTTGCCCAGGTTCTGCAAATTGGGCAACCCTTCCAGAAACAGGATGCGCTCGATCACCTCATCGGCTTCCTTCATCACCCGGATGGACTGTTTATATTGGTAGTCGTTGAGCTTTTCCAGCCCCCAGTTACGGAACATGCGGGCATGCAGGAAATACTGGTTGATTGAGGTCAGTTCGTTCTTGAGCACCTTGTTGAGAATGTCGATGACTTTTTTGTCGCCTTTCATTGTCGCTCTCCTTTAAGCCGAGACCGGTTTCATCTGGCTCTGCTGATAGTTCTCCAGCCCCACCAGCCCGATCAGGCGGATCTGCTGCTCCAGCCAGTAGGCATGATCCATTTCCGTGTCTTCCAGTTGCACCGCCAGCATGTCGCGGGACACGTAATCCTGGGCATCCTCGCAGGCGGCAATGGCCTTTTTCAGTTCGCCGACGACATGGTATTCCACCGCCAGGTCGGCCTTGAGCATTTCCGGCACCGTCTTGCCCACCGTAATGGGCAGGCGCTTGACCATGTTGGGTACCCCCTCCAGGAACAGGATGCGCTGGATCAAGGCGCGTGCATGGCGACGTTCATGATCGGATTCATGCAGGGATTTTTCCGCGAGATGCGCGAAACCGGAGTGAGAGTACATCTCGCCGTGGATCAGATATTGGTCTACTGCGGCAAGCTCCCCGGCCAACAGGCCGTTGAGTATTTCGAGTATCTTTTTGTCACCCTTCATGGTTGCCTCCTTGTCGATGGACGGGGTATCCGGATGTCAGACACGATGTGCAAAAAATAATACTCCAATCTGAGCAGGTGGTTGATATCTTTACATGGAGAAGCCGGAGCGAGGAAGACCGGAATGTACAAACAGTGCATGAGGATTTCGACAACGCAGTTACGGCGCAGGTTAACCCGCATAGCGACGTGCGGCGACCGTAGCCAACATCGCGCAACGCCGCAGACGGTCTCCGCAGTAATTTTTAAACGGCTTCTCAGACAGACTGCAACACAAACAATACCGCCAACCCCAGCGAAGCACCGCACAGGCCGGCCATGACGAGCCGCGAGCCGCGCATTTTCGCCCACAACAGCACGCCGGTAACGGCCAGCATGATGAGGGCGCCCGCCAATGAATCGACCAGCAATATCCAGCCCTTGTCCATGCCGACACCCTTATGCAGTCGCATTAAAAATCCGAGGGCGTTGACTTCCTGGCGCTTGACGCTGACGTAGCTGTTGCCGACCAGATATTCGGCGATCCAGGAGCTTTGCAGCGTATGAAACTCCACCCGCCATTGCGCCGGCTGCGGGATCGTCCTGCCGCCCCAATGCAACTGCTTTTCCGGCTCGCTGCTGACCTTGTATGGCGGATGGCCGGTTAGCAACTCATGCTGCAGCCAATCCGCCATGGCCTGGGCACTGGCCAGACGCGCCGCCGGAAGAGCCAGTTCAAACTGGTTCTGTTCCATCCGCAACGCCGGGATCTTCATCACGGCGCGGTGATTGAGCAGGAATCCGGTAACCCCGAACAACAGGCCCAGCACCGCGCCCCACAGCCCCATCCAGCCATGTACGCGGCGCAGCCAGCGCAGGAATTTCCCACGGCCGGGATGCCGTGCCGGCAACGTCGTTGCCACCGTCATCTCAGTGGACGAAGCTCAACGTGCCGACATGGCGTATGCCTTCATAAGCATCGCCCTGGTATTCGCCTTTATCTAGTTCGACATAAGCGACTTCCAGCACATACAGCCCCGGCCAGGGCGTCTCGACGGCCGCTTCGCCACTCGCGTCGGTTTCGTATTCGCGCAACCATTGATTGGGTGCAAAGGCGGTCAGCTTGGCCTTGGCCAGCGGTTTGCCGTGCAAACTGACGCGCACCCTGCCCTTACCCAGCGGCTGGATATCGAGCGCCAGGGGAGATGTCCCTTCGGCATCGGCCGCGGCAAACCGGGTGTAGTACATCGGCTTGACGATGCCGATGTTATTTTTGCGCAGGTCTTTCACCTTCATGGTGATTTCCTGGGCGATCAACGGCGCACCGGCCGCCGCCTGCATGGCGAAATGATCCGCCTTGCGCTGCACCGCCACCGCCGCGCGCTTGCCGTCGTTGGTCTGCGCCTCCGGCATGGCGATACTGTCCAGCCGCCCGCCAGCCTTCTCGCGCAAGCCCTCCTGATATTCGCCGAAACACAGATGCGCCGCGCCGTCGACCGGCTCGATCCAGAGGTAGTGGGCTTGCGCCGGCAAGGCTTGCAACAGCGCCAGCAATGCCAGCGCGAACGGGTATTTAGTGAGTTTCATGACAGTACCTTCTTTAAATAATGGGAGTCGTTTCTAAAACTTGTAGGTCAGCGTGACCTGGATTTCGCGCGGTGCGCCGGGGACAATCAAATTGTCGTTACTGCCGTGCGCCGACACGATGTATTTCTTGTCGGTGACGTTCTTCAAGTTGATTGCCACGTCATACGGCTTCGAGCGATAGTAGGCCGCCAGATCAGCCGTCAGAAACCCTGGCAACACCACGGCATTGCTGGGGGATGCAAAGCGATCGGCCGAGTAGTTCAGCCCGCCACCGGCACTGAAGCCGCCACCCAATTGTTTGACGGCCCACACAAAGGCCGAGTGCCTGGGCGTCAGGCTGGGGCGGTTGCCCTCCAGCGAAATTTGCACCACTGGCGTTTGGGGTGAGGCCTGTTTTGAATTGGACTCCGTGATGCGGCCATCCAGATAGGCATAGCCGGTAGAAATATCCCAACCCTGCGGCAAGCGCCCGTTGGCGGTCAGTTCCAGACCATTGGTGCGTTGCTCGCCCACGTTGATCAAGACAGAAGGCTTGGCCGGGTCTATCGTTTTGATGTCGCTGCGCACAAGATTGAACAAGGCGCCTGTGACCGAAAACGCGCCCTCAAGAAAATCCAGCTTGGTTCCTATCTCGCGGTTCTCGGTCTGCTCGGGGCCATTGACGGCGTTGTTGGCGGCAAGTGCAAACGATTCGCCCGATGGCTGGTACGATTTGCTGTACGACACGTAATAAGACGCAGATTCACTGGGCTGCCAAATCAGGCCGGCACGCGGGCTCCAGTTTTTGTCCGTACGTGCCAGCGGGGCAAACTTGCGTTCAAATTCAGTGTCCTGCTTGAACGAGTCGTAACGTATGCCCAGCAACGCCTTCCATTCCGGCGTCAGCGCAATCTGGTCTTGCGCATACACACCCAGCACCTTGAACACGCTGCTCGTGGGAATGGCAGCGTCACCATTCAATACCGCAGCCGAAATCGGCGGGGCGACCTTGCCGCCAGGGTTGAAGATGGATACCCGATCAATATTGGACTGATTGGCAAACTGTGCATCTTTGGTTTGCCTGCCCACTTCCAGGCCAAACAGCCATTCCTGCTTGAGACCGCCCAGAGCATTCTTGAAGGTGAAATCGGTCTGGTTGAAATAACCGTGTTCCTGCCGTCCGATTTCGCCGCGGTTGCGGCCTACCGTCAACGTTGCCGTATCCACCGTGCCGCCCGGCAAGGTGTTATTGCGGTCAAGATCGTAGTCGTAGTAGCGCGTTGCGTTACGCACCGACAGTGCATCATTGAAGCGGTGATCGAACACCACGGCCAAAGAAGAAACTTCCGTGGCGGTGGTATCGTCGCGCCGTGCATTGCCGGAGCCGTAGTAGGTGCTTCTCGGCACATCCACCGGGCGGCCGTCGAACGACGGGATACCGAAGTCGGTAATGCGCTTGTCCTTGGCAAACTCGCCCTGCATCAGCAGCCTGGTGTCCTCGGTGAATCTGATTGAAACCGCAGGCGCAATGCTACTGCGCTCGACAAAGCCCTGATCCCGGTAACTGCCGGAATCCTCGTACGCACCCGTTACCCGCAGATTAATGTGTTCATTAACGCTGGTATTTGCATCAAAAGAAGTACGCTTGAGGTCATTGCTACCAAAATTCATCGTCACTTCACCAAACGCACCGGCCTGCGGCTTTTTGGTCACCCGATTGATCAAGCCACCCGACGATCCGCGCCCATACAGAACGGCTGCCGGGCCTTTCAGCACCTCGACACGTTCAATATTCGACAAGTCGCGGAAGTAAAGCGCATCGTCACGAATGCCATCGATGAACTGGTCGGCGATGGCCGTGAAGCCACGGATCGTCACCTGGTCGCGCTGCCCGTCGCCGCTGCTCATACCCACACCTGGCACGTTGCGCAGCACGTCCTGCATTGACCGCGCGCCCTGATCGCGAATCAACTGCTGCGGGACGATGTTGACCGTCTGAGGTACATCGCGCAAGGGTGCATTGGATTTGGTAGCACTTGTTGAAAACATCGTGGAATAGCCGGCGTCCTTGTTGCCTTGCACCTTCACTTCCGGCAACGAAGCCTCGGTTTTCTGGTCGGCTGCGCCATCTGCCGCTGCCGCATACAGCGGCATGGCCGTCAGCGTCACCAGCACCGCTACGGGGAGGTGCCTGCGTTTGAATCCGGATGAATCTTTAGTTATGGCCGCTGCGCTTAACGCCGATAAAACCGGCGTTAGCCTCCTCTGAAACTTCGTTTTCATGGTTAAAGCTCCTGTCGTTTTGTATTGATTGGCTGGCGTTACAAGCGACAAGGCTTATTGGCTGGCTCTTAGTTGTAATTACCGAAAAATTATCGCCTTTCAGGCTCGTGCTCTTCTTCTATGGGTTCCGTCCTGTGCCGGGCCAGTTCATCCAGTACCTGGAGAAAACTGCTCAGGCTGGGGTTGGCGACGAAGGTACACGGCTTGCCGGTGCGCTTGCACTGCTCCTTGACGCGCCAGTAGGCGTTGTGGCTGATGCAACCGGTCTGGCAGATGACGGCATCGGCGGCGGCAACCACGGATTCCAGGCGCCGGATGTTTTCTTCGGCACCGCCGTCATGATGAAGGAACGCACCGCCGCGTTTCTCGACCAGGGTGCGGTAGCGGGGAGTGGCGCTGCCCAGTCCGCCCACGCACAGCACCGTGCACCCATCCAGTTGCACGGCATGCATCCGCTGCGAGTCGAGGATGGGCTGCCCGCCCGCCTCCGGTCCGGCCAGGCGCGCCAGTTCCGTTTCGAGACGGCGGTTATCGGCCTCGGCCTTGCCCAGCTGCGTTTCAAGCTCCGCCACCCCGGCCTTCAGAGCCGTGCATTCCGCTTCCGCCGTCAGCATTCGGTACGACAGCCGCAGATGGTCGTCGGCATCGGCGATCATGCCGCGCAGGCTGTCCAATTCGGCGGCGCATCTCGTTGCCGTGCTTTCGTGCCGGACGACATCCGCCCTGGCTGCGGCCAGTTGCTCTTTTAGCGCGGAGATTTCAAGCGTCCGTTCTTCACAATATTTGGTGAATCGGCTCTGGATATCGGCCAACTCCCTCCCCAGCGCAGCATTCTCGTGACGCAGCCGCAACAGGGCGCGCTGCTCGACCCGATGCCCGGCGCCCACCTGGTGTTGCAGCATGTGAACATCGCAATAAACCGCGTGCAGCAGCTCCTCGGTGCAGGAAGCATGGCTGAGGATCGCCCACAGCGGCCCGGCGATGTCGCCGTCCTCCATCGCCTTCTGCCACAGGGCGTATAACCCCTCCGCATCCTTGACCGTCTTGTGGCGCTGTACATAAAGCGCGTATTTCTTCTCCAGCTCCTTGTGCAGCAGACTGGCAAGCGGCGTGTGCGCCTCGCATTCGCGCACAGCGGTGACATGGATTTCGAAATCGTTGGGACGGCCGGGCACCTTCATCACCTTGCCCAGCAGCTTGCGAATTTCGCCCATATCGAAACAAACGCCGACGATCGGGCAATGGCATTTGTGTTCCATCTCCCACAGGCGCGGGCGGCGCGAACCGGCGGGATGCTGAAGTTCGCCGCTCATGGCCGCCCCGCCTGCCGTTGCGATGGCCAGCGATCTGATTGCTGGCGATCCACGACCAGCAGCCAGGCCTCGGACAGTTCGTCGCATGTCCGGCGCAGCAATTCGGGCATATCCTCGCGCCTCGCCAGCTCTTCCAGATGCAGGAAAATACGCTGGCTGAGACGCTGGCAAGACTGCCCCGCCGGCTCGTGCACGGCGTAATGATGAAACAGGCAGAGCAAGGCGGAAATAGCGGCTTCCGGGGCAATCGCAGCGACTGGCTGATCTAGTTCGGGCGGCATGGCGGAGACTCCTTGTCAGTAAATGGTTGGATGTAAACCGTGCTATTGCACGTCGTTCGGGTCGGTGACAAAGCCGATTTTCACCAGCCCGGCTTGCGCGGCATCGCTCATTACCCTGGCCACTTTTTCGTAATGGGTGATGCGGTCGGCGCGCAGGTGCAGTTCGGGCTGCGGGTCGAGCCTGGCCGCAGCCGCCATGCGGGTGCGCAGGCTGGCCTCCTCGACGATTTCACCGTTCCAGTAGACCGTTCCCTGCGCGTTGATGGCGATCTGGATTTTTTCGGCCTGGCTGATGTTCGGGTTGCTGCTGGCGCGCGGCAGGTCGATCTTGACCGCGTGCGTCAACAGCGGCGCGGTGACGATGAAGATGACGAGCAGCACCAGCATCACGTCGATCAGCGGCACCATGTTGATTTCGGCCATGGGCTGGTTGCTGCCGGAACTGTTGAATCCGCCGAACGCCATGCTCAGGCTCCCGCTTTCACGGTAACAGGCTGGATGCTGTTGACCAGGCGCAGATCGCCGGCGCCCGCCCGGTTGCCGGTGGACATGAACGCGAAAAGATCGTGCGCAAAGCCGTCAAGCTGCGCCAGGATGACGCGGTTCTGCCGGGTGAAGGTGTTGTAGGCGAGCACGGCGGGTATGGCGACGGCCAGGCCCAGCGCGGTCATGATCAGCGCCTCGCCCACCGGCCCCGCCACCTTGTCCAGCGTGCCCTGCCCGCTCATGCCGATGGCGAGCAGCGCGTGATAGATCCCCCACACCGTGCCGAACAGGCCGACAAATGGCGCGCTTGATCCCACCGAGGCAAGGAAG
The DNA here is from genome assembly GCF_036504375.1 of Novimethylophilus sp. Classification (NCBI taxonomy): domain Bacteria; kingdom Pseudomonadati; phylum Pseudomonadota; class Betaproteobacteria; order Nitrosomonadales; family Methylophilaceae; genus Novimethylophilus; species Novimethylophilus sp. The sequence goes on along the minus strand of NZ_DASXVH010000104.1, from coordinate 36,285 downwards.
GTCAGCCCGGCCTCGCGCCGGGAAGTTTCCTGTTCATAGGCCCGGCGCAGGCTGCGGGTGAGGAATTCGTCGGCCGAACCGGACTCCACCATGCGGTTTCCGTCTTTTTTCGAGAACTGCTCGATGGCGCGGAAACCGTGCGCCGTCATGTGGCTGAACGGGTCATTCACGCCGTCGGCCTTGACATGCGCCTGAATCGCCGCGAGGCTCGGCGCCTCCCAGAAATAGCGCTCGAAATGCGCGCTGCGGCGGCGCTCCAGATAATGACGGACGGACTTGATGGCAATGATCGTCCAGCTCACGACGGACATGAACGTCATGATGGCCAGAATGGCGATTGCCACGCCGTCGGCGTGACTCAGAAAATGGGCGAAGCCCAAGGCTGGTGGTGTTGCAGGTACAGGCATCAAAGAGTTCCTTTGCTTGAAAAATGGTTGCTTGAAAATTTTTTAATGGGTCAATTATTCAGCGACCAGTTCCACGGCACGGTCACGCAGCCGGGCACCGGCTCGTCGCCCCGGCGGGCAGGCTTGAAGCGCCATTGCCGCAGAGCCTCCACGGTGGCGCGGTCGAGCCGCTCGAAACCGCTGGATTTGTTCACCGTGGCGCTCGATACCGTGCCGTCCACCCTGACGCAAACGCGCACCTGCAAACGCCCTTCTTCGCCCAGCCGTCGTGAAATCGCGGGATATTGCGGCAGCGGATTGTTGGCGTAGTCGGCGGAAGTTTCCGGCGGCGTAACCGGCAATATCGGCGGGGCGGCCACCGGCGCGGGCGGGGACGGTGGCAGCGGAGGCGCGTCAATGGCGACCGGTTGCGGCTCGGGTGGCGGAACGTACACTTCTTTAACCGGGGACGGCAAAGGCGTTTGCGCCGCCAGCGGTACCGGCTGGGGTTTCGGCCTCACCGGCTGCGGACGTGGCTTGGGCGGGATGATCCTGGGTGGCTCGGGCGGCGTTTCAGGCTTGACCAGGCTGAACATCAACGTCGTCGCCTCGCTCATCGCCGCGCGGGCGGGTACATATTGCATCAGCGCCCACAGACCCAGCGCGTGCAACAGCGCCACCGCACAGACGGCGGCATAATCGCTGCCGGAAAACCTGGGCATTGCCACGCTAATGGACATTTCTGTCCATCCATCCGGCATTTTCGCTCGCCGCCGGTGCCACATGCAGCCGGTCCAGGTTATAGAGCGCGCCCGCCAGGGTCATCGCCAGCGTGCGCAACGCCAAGCCGTCGAAACGCATGCTCAACGGCCCCACCGAAACTTCGGCCACGCGGCATTCCAGGCAATACTCCACCCGGCAAGCCTCGTTGCTGGCCAGCAGCACTTTATCGCCATGTTTTTCTGAATTCATCGTAGCCACCTTTGCCATTCAATCATCGCTTGGGGTGTTTTCTCACACCCATCCGTATTGGCTGGCTTCCCGGGCACTGGGACCCCGGTGGCTGGCTGCCCACCCTGAGAGTGGGAGAAGAATTATTTGGTAAGAATGAGCTTGCCCTGGCTGGTCACACGCAGCAGGTACTCCTGCCCGGCATGCTCGATCACCACTTCCCGCGCTCCGCCAAACAGCTTGCCGCTGTCGAGGCGGGGGCGCAGTGCAGATATCTGGCGCGCATTGAGCGCTGGAAATTCATCACGGCATGAATTTTTCTTATCCATAACGTTAATGATAATTGTTCTCATTTAAATGTCAAGTTTTTGGGCAGATTGTTTGGGAGCCGATAGAGAAACTTGGGCAGGAGATGCCGGGACGATCTGAAGAATTAACAGCCCCGGCGGATGCCAGGCATAAAAAAACCCCGGCATGCCGGGGTTTTTAATATTCGCCGAGGATTACTCAGGAATGATGTTCGCAGCTTGCTTGCCCTTGGGGCCAGTAGCTTCGTCGTAGGTCACACGCTGGTTTTCACGCAGCGTCTTGAAACCGTCGGACTTGATTGCGGAGAAATGTGCGAAGAGATCTTCGCCGCCGCCGTCTGGAGTAATGAAACCAAAACCCTTAGCGTCGTTGAACCACTTAACGGTACCTGTTGCCATGCTATCTTCCTTAACTAAATTTAATGTGGACGGATGTCCGTACTGTACGAAATCAAGGGAAATATTGGTCAACTAGCGATGCCGCAATTCTACAACTTGAATCCTACAGATGGAGGCATCATACATAGAAATTGAATCTGTGCAAACAGTTTGTGAAAAAAATTGCAAACATGGGCGCCAGACGGCCGATTTGAGCGAAATAACCGAACAGAATTGAAGGTTTCTGCACATTCTTGCATCAAGATAACCGCCTCAAACGCTTATAATATCGCTTTCGTTTGTTGTATCCGACATGGCTTTTCGTATCTCCTTCCCCAAGCCCGGCGCCCTGTTGCGCCAGCCGCGCCAGCACGGCTCGGCAGACAGCCTGTATTTTGCACAGCTGAAGGCCGCCTGCACACAGACTTTGGTCGTCATCACCGAAACGCCGGCCGACGCGCAACGGCTGGTGGAAGAAATCCGTTATTTCGCGCCGCAGTTTGCCACGCATCTCTTGCCTGACTGGGAAACGCTGCCTTACGACCATTTTTCGCCGCATCCCGATCTGGTGTCCGAACGTCTGGCTACTTTGTACCAGATCAGCCAGCGCGCCTGCGATATCGCGGTGCTGCCGGTAAGCACCGCGCTGATGCGGTTAGCACCGCAGCCCTATTTGGCCGCGCATAGTTTTCTGCTGAAAAAAGGCGAACGGCTGGATCTGGATGCCCTAAGAGCGCAGTGTGCCAAGGCCGGCTACACGCATGTGAACCAGGTCGTCACGCCGGGCGAGTTCAGCGTGCGCGGCGGCTTGATCGACTTGTTCCCCACCGGCAGCGCACTGCCCTACCGCATCGACCTGTTCGACGACGAAATCGAAACCATCCGTACCTTCGACGTCGACAGCCAGCGCAGCCTGTATCCGGTGGCGGAAATCCGCCTGTTGCCGGCGCGCGAGTTTCCGCTGGATGAAGCCGGTATCAACCACTTCCGCCAGAGTTTCCGCGAGACGTTCGAAGGCGATCCGTCCAAGTCGCGCATCTATAAGGATGTGAGCAACGGCCTCGCCCCCGGCGGCGCGGAATGGTATCTGCCGCTGTTCTTCGATGAAACGGCCACGCTGCTCGATTACCTGCCGCAAGACACCTTGCTGTGCCTGCACGGCGACCCCAACCGCGCTGCGGAAGCCTACTGGATCGAGACCCGATCGCGCCACCGCCTGCTCGACTACGACCGCGAACGCCCCATCCTGCCGCCGGAGCGGCTGATGATGGCAACTGAGGATTTCTTCAAGGCTACCCATGTTTTCGCCCGCATCGCCCTCGGCGAAGGCAAGAGCAGTGCCCGGCCGGTTGCGGATATCGGCATCGACCGCCGCGCGGAAAACCCGCTGGCAAAACTGCAAGCGTTCGTCGACGGCTATCCCGGCCGCATCCTGCTGGCGGCGGAGAGCCTGGGCCGGCGCGAAACGCTGGCGCAACTGCTCGCCAGCCACGGCCTGAATTCCCATCCCTGCGAGGATTGGACTGCCTTCTCAGAAGCCAGGGATCGCCTGATGCTGGGCGTCGCGCCGCTGCATTTGGGTTTTGTACACGCCGGGTTCACGGTCATCACCGAAGGCGAGCTCTACCCCAGCCAGGTGCGCCAGCAGCGTCGGCGCGAGAAGGAGAAAACACGCAGCGCCGAGGGCATGCTCAAGGACCTGGCCGAACTGCGCGAGCACGACCCAGTGGTGCACGAGCAGCACGGCGTGGGCCGTTACCGCGGACTGGTCAACCTGGATTTCGGCGAAGGCGAGACCGAATTCCTGCTGCTGGAATACGACGGCAGCGACAAATTATATGTGCCGGTTGCGCAGCTGTTCCTGATCTCGCGCTATTCCGGCGGCCCGGCGGAATCGGCCCCGTTGCACAGGCTGGGCAGCGGCCAATGGGACAAGGCCAAGAAAAAAGCGCTCAAGCAGATCCGCGACACCGCCGCCGAACTGCTCAATCTCTATGCACTGCGCGCCGCACGCCAGGGCCACGCCTTCAAGCTCGGCCTGCACGACTACGAAACCTTTGCCGACGGCTTCCCGTTCGAGGAAACGCCGGACCAGGAAGCCGCGATCGAAGCGGTCATCCACGACATGCAGTCGGGCAAGCCCATGGACCGGCTGGTGTGCGGCGACGTCGGCTTCGGCAAGACCGAGGTCGCGCTGCGCGCGGCTTTCGTCGCGGTGATGGGCGGACGCCAGGTAGCGGTGCTGGTGCCGACCACGCTGCTGGCCGAGCAGCACTTCAACAATTTTTCCGACCGTTTTGCCGAGTGGCCGGTGAAAATCGCCGAGATTTCCCGTTTCCGCACCGCCAGGGAACAGGCCGCGGCGCTCGAAGGGCTGCAAAACGGCGACATCGACATCATCATCGGCACCCACCGATTGATTCAAAAGGACGTCAAGTTCAAGAACCTCGGCCTCACCATCATCGACGAGGAGCACCGCTTCGGCGTGCGGCAGAAGGAACAATTGAAGGCATTAAGGGCCGAAGTCGACGTATTGACGCTGACCGCGACGCCGATTCCGCGCACGCTGTCGATGGCGATGGAAGGCCTGCGCGAATTCTCGGTAATCGCCACGCCGCCGCAGAAGCGGCTTTCGATCAAGACTTTCGTCACGTCGTGGTCGGAAGGCGTAATCCGCGAAGCGGTGCTGCGCGAATTGAAGCGCGGCGGGCAGGTATATTTCCTGCACAACGAGGTCGACACCATCCACAGCATGCGCGAGAAACTGGAAAAAATGCTGCCGGAAGCGCGCATCGGCGTCGCCCACGGCCAGCTGCGCGAGCGCGAGCTGGAACACGTGATGAAGGACTTCTACCAGCAGCGCTTCAACCTGCTCTTGTGCACCACCATCATCGAAACCGGCATCGACATCCCCACCGCCAACACCATCGTCATCCACCGCGCCGACAACTTCGGCCTCGCCCAGCTGCACCAGCTCAGAGGCCGCGTCGGGCGCTCGCATCACCAGGCTTACGCTTACTTATTGACAGACCCCAACATCAAGCTCAAAGCCAATGCCGAAAAACGGCTGGAAGCGATCCAGCTGCTGGAAGATCTGGGGGCGGGCTTTCACCTGGCGATGCACGACCTGGAAATCCGCGGTGCCGGTGAACTGCTGGGCGACAATCAATCCGGCGAAATGCACGAAATCGGCTTCGCACTTTATGCCGATATGCTCAACCACGCCGTCAAGCAGCTCAAGGCCGGCAAGGAGCCCGATCTTTCCGCGCCGCTGGGCGTTACCACCGAAATCAACCTGCACACGCCAGCGCTACTGCCGGACGATTATTGCGGCGACGTGCACGAGCGGCTGGTGCTGTACAAGCGCCTCGCCAGTTGCACGCGACTTGAAGATCTGCAGGACATGCAGGAAGAGCTGATCGACCGCTTCGGGTTGTTGCCTATCCAGGCCGAGGCACTGATGGAATGCCACCGCCTGCGCATCCTCGCCAAGCCGCTCGGCATCCACAAGATCGACGCCAGCGGCGAGGCGGTGCAGCTGCATTTTTCGCAGAACACGCCGGTGGAGCCGGACATCATCCTCAAGTTGCTGCAGAAAAGCCCAACCTACCGCATGAACGGACCGGACAAGCTGCGTATCGCGGCCAAGCACGAGCGGATCGGGCCGCGGGCGGATTTCATCGAAGGGCTGCTGCGCGAACTATCCACCTGAAGCAGCCACAGGCCATGCGCGCAATGCGTCCGTTCAGCACATTTGTTTCCTGCTGCAATCGGCCCTACACTGCCAGACACCGATCTCAGTAAATCGGCGCCATGACCAACAAGTCGATAAAAAATGCTTCGTTGCCAGCCGGCCTCTTCCAACGGCCTCGGCTCGGCGCGCTGCTGCCCTGGATAATCTTGGCAGTTTCGCTGACGATCACTTACCAGTTGTGGCTCGGCATGCGCAAGGCCCAGCTGCACGAACTGCAGGCCGAGTTTGACTTCAGCGTGGAAAGAGCCTGCGCACTCATCGAGCAGCGCATGGTGGCCTATGAGCACATCCTGATAGGCGCGCGCGGCTTATTCTATGGCTCCACGAGCGTAGGGCGCGACGAATTCAGCGCCTATGTCACTTCGCTACACCTTGAGCAGCACTATCCCGGTATCCAGGGCGTGGGCTATGCGCAGATCGTGCCGCTATGGCAAAAAAACGCCCATATCGCCGGAATACGCAAACAGGGCTTTCCCGAATATGCCATCAAGCCGGAAGGCAAGCGGGAACTGTATGTCCCCATCATCAACATGGAACCGTTTTCCGGTTCCAATCTGCGCGCCTTCGGATATGACCCCTACACGGTGCCGCAGGCTCGCAGCGCGATGGATCAGGCGCGGGATTCCGACACTGCGGCAATCTCGAAAAAATTCACGCTCGTGCAGGAAACCGGGAACATTAAATCAGCCGGGTTTGTGATGTATCTTGCGGTTTACAAGCGAGACCTGCCACATGGCACGACTGCCGAGCGACGAGCCAACATCATCGGCTGGGTAGATGCGCCTTTCCGCATGAACGACCTGATGTCGGGGTTGTTTCTCAACGCTCGCGCCGGCCTGGACATAAGAATCTATGACGGCGACGAGATATCGGACCAGGCAAAACTTTACGACAACCACCGTCTGGCCCCCGGCGGGGCGGCAACGCCGCTCATCAGGGCAGCCCGCCAGATCAGGATCACCAACCACCCCTGGACGATGGTGTTCCAGTCCACTCCCGCTTTCGAAGCGCGGCTCACCTCAAGAGGACCCGACTTCATCGCTGCCGCCGGCATTGCCATCAGCCTGTTGCTGGCATTCTCGACCTGGCTGCTGGCGACCGGGCGGGAACGCGCGCTGGCGTTGGCCCAGAACATGACCGCCGAGCTGAGGGCCAGCGAGGAGCGCTGGAAATTCGCGCTGGAAGGCGCCGGAGACGGCGTGTGGGACTGGGACATCAAAACCAGCAAAGTGCTGTTCTCCAAACGCTGGAAGGAAATGCTGGGATTTGCCGAAGAAGAAATCGGCCACAGCCTCGACGAGTGGAAAACGCGCCTCCATCCCGAGGACATGCCACGCACGCAGGCGATTCTGCAGGCGCATTTCGAAGGTAGGACGGCGGCCTACGCCGACGAATATCGCATTCTTGGCAAGAACGGCAGCTGGGTATGGATACTTTCCCGCGGCATGGTCGTCAGTCGCGATAACAACGGCGCGCCGCTACGCATGATAGGCACGCATTCCGACATTACCGGGCGCAAATTGACCGAAGAATCCATGTCTCTGGCCGCCCTGGTCTACCAGGCCAGCAGCGAGGCGATGATGGTCAGCGATGCCGAAGGCAACATCATCACCATCAACCCGGCTTTCACCAGGATAACCGGCTACACGCTGGAGGAAATCGTCGGCAAAAACGCCAAGACGTTAAGCTCCGGCCGCCACGACAGGATGTTCTTCGAAAGCATGTGGCACGCGCTCAACTCCACCGGCAAATGGCAAGGCGAAATCTGGGATCGGCGCAAAAACGGCGAAGTCTTTCCCGGCTGGCTGACGATCAACACGACCTTCAATGCCGATGGATCTCCGCATCGCCGGGTCACCCTGTTCTCCGACATCACCGACAAGAAAAAATCCGAGAAGCTGATCTGGCAGCAGGCCAATTTCGATTCGCTCACCGGCCTGCCCAACCGCCGCATGTTCCACGACCGCCTGGAACAGGAAATCAAGAAATCGCACCGGACCGGGCTACCGCTGGCGCTGATGTTCATCGACCTCGACCGCTTCAAGGAAATCAACGACACCTTGGGCCACGACACCGGCGACACTCTGCTCAAGGAAGCGGCGCAGCGCTTGAGCGCCTGCGTGCGCGAAACCGATACCGTGGCGCGGCTGGGCGGAGACGAGTTCACCATTATTGCCGGAGAGCTGGACGACCTCCGCAACGTCCAGCGGGTCGCGCAGAAAATACTGCTTGCGCTGTCCGAGCCGTTCCAGCTGCGGGACGAATGGATCTATGCCTCCGCCAGCATCGGCATCACCCTCTATCCGGAAGATGCTACCGGCATCGAAGAGCTGCTCAAAAACGCCGACCAGGCCATGTATCTCGCCAAGAATACCGGCCGCAACCGCTTCAGCTACTTCACCAAATCCATGCAGGAGGCCGCGCAAAACCGGATGCGGCTGGTCAGCGACATGCGCAGCGCACTGGCTGTCGGGCAATTCTGGCTCGCCTATCAACCCATCGTGGAGCTGACCACCGGCGACATTCACAAAGCCGAGGCGCTGATCCGCTGGCAGCACCCCGAGCGCGGCCCGATCAGCCCTGCCGAGTTCATTCCGCTCGCGGAAGATACCGGGCTGATCATCGACATCGGCGATTGGGTATTCCACACCGCGGCGCAGCAGGTGCAACACTGGCGAGCGGCGTTCCATGCGGAATTCCAGATCAGCGTGAACAAGTCTCCAATGCAGTTATATGACGAGAACGCGACCGGCGCGGCATGGTCCGATCATTTGCGGCAACTGGGCCTGCCCGGGCAGAGCATCGTGGTGGAAATCACCGAAGGCTTGCTGATGGAGGCCGGCCCGGCCGTGATCGACAAATTGCTGGCTTTTCGCGATGCCGGGGTGCAGGTGGCGCTGGATGATTTTGGCACCGGTTATTCATCGCTGTCCTACCTCAAGAAGTTCGATATCGACTACCTCAAGATCGACCAGTCCTTCGTGCGCAACCTGACGCCGGATTCCAGCGACCTGGCATTGTGCGAGGCCATTATCGTGATGGCGCACAAGCTCGGCATCAAGGTGATCGCGGAAGGCATCGAGACGCCGCAGCAGCGCGGCCTGCTGGCCGCCGCCGGCTGCGATTACGGGCAGGGATACCTGTTCTCGAGACCGCTGCCGGCGGCGGAGTTTGAAAGCTTATTCGGCGGATGAGGGGCGCCGGGATCATGAATGACGCTGCGCGGCATCCATGCTCGCCTCCGCGCCGGAGGCATACAGGCAGCAGGCCAACTGCTTCAGGATCGGTCCCGGAATAGGCGTCTCCCCGGCCAGCGCCTGCCGCGTCCAGCGCACGGTGGTCTCCACGTCGAAATCCTCGGCCAGTTGCGGAATTTCGACATCGCCTTCGTCCTGCGGCATCACCACTTCGCCTTGACCATCGTGGAAAAATTCGATACGCGGGCAGCGTTTGGGGTTGGCATAGGGTTCGCCTTCGGCGCCGCGCATCAATAAACCGCGCGTGTTGGTCGCCTGCATGAACGAAGCCATCCTGACCATATAAGGCGGATGCGTGACGCTCACCACGCGCACCGATTCGCCGCCGAACGGATCGACCAGCTTGGCGAGCGTATGGGTGCTGCCGCGCACGCCGAGCCGCCAGCGCAATTCCAGCTGGTCGTCCATCTGCGTGGAAAGCCCGCGTGCGGTAATGAAGGCAAGGCCGGTCTGGCCGAGTTGCGCCTGTGCCTCGGCCGCAGAAGTAGAAATCGGCACGTCCATCGCCGCCAGCGTTTCCGCGGCTGTCACCCGCTTCGGGTCGCGGGTGACGCCATGCACCAGCACCGGCACGCCATGGCGTTGCAGCAGGAATGCCAGCAGCGGCAGCAGGTTGGCCTGCTTGCGCGCACCGTTATAGGCGGGCAGCAGCACCGGCAGCGGTTTGCCGGCGGGTCGCCGAATAGGGTTGATGCGCTCGCCGAGCGCACGATGAAAACCCAGCATTTCGGCTTCCGATTCGCCCTTGATGCGGAAAGCGACGAGTATCGCGCCCAGTTCCAACTCCGAAACCTGCCCGTCCAGAATCGCGCAATAGAGGGCATAGGCCGTGGCCTCGTCGAGATTGGTCGCGCCTTTCACGCCGCGGCCGATTTCCTTGATGATGTTGGTGTAGTTCATTTTGCTATTTTACCGCTCATCATTCCAAAAACCGAATTAACCGCCGATGAACGCCGATAAATGCAGATAAAACAGCAGGAAGCCGTAATGCTTCTTTACTTTACCAGTGCCAAAAATGGGGCAAATCAATATCGGCGTTCATCGGCGGTTCAATGTTTTTCAGGGATAATGCTCGCATGTCCGACGACCTCTTTCACACCCAGCCGACGGTGCTCTCCGTCACCGAACTCAACCGCTCCGTGCGCGAGTTGCTGGAAGCCGGCATCCCGCTGCTTTGGGTAGGCGGCGAGATTTCCAACCTGACGCGCGCGGCGTCCGGCCACTGGTATTTTTCGCTCAAGGACGCCAGGGCCCAGGTGCGCTGCGTGATGTTTCGCAGCCGCAACGCCTGCCTCAACTGGCAGCCGAAGGAGGGCGACCATGTCGAGGCGCGGGTGCTGGTGTCGCTGTACGAGGCGCGCGGCGAGTTCCAGCTGACCGTCGAAGCACTGCGCCGCGCCGGGCTGGGGGCGCTGTTCGAAGCTTTCGAGAAACTCAAGGCCAGGCTGCAGCAGGAAGGCCTGTTCGACTTCGCAAAAAAACGCCCGCTGCCGGCGCATCCCCGCCAGATCGGTATCGTCACTTCCCCCGACGCCGCCGCGCTGCGCGATGTGCTGACCACGCTCAAGCGGCGCATGCCGCATATTCCGGTGGTGCTCTACCCCACCCCGGTGCAGGGCAAGGGCGCGGCGGAGCTGATCGCCAAAGCCATACGCGCCGCCAGCGAACGCGCCGAGTGCGACGTGCTCATTGTGTGCCGCGGCGGCGGCAGCCTGGAAGACTTGTGGCAGTTCAACGAGGAAATTGTCGCCCGCGCCATCGCCGCCTGCACCATGCCGGTGGTCAGCGGCATCGGCCACGAAACCGACTTCAGCATTGCCGACTTCGCCGCCGACGTACGTGCGGCCACGCCCACCGCGGCGGCGGAACTGGTCAGCCAGGACCGCGCGATCTTGCAGCAGCAAATCATCCAGATCAGAAACCGGCTGGCGCGACAGATGGAATACCTGCTGGCCGAGCGCATGCAGAAGCTGGATTACCTGAGCCGCTGTCTGGTGCATCCCGGCGAAAGAATCCGCCAACAGCGGGAATTATTGGGCCAGCTACACGCCCGGCTGGGCAATGCGGTGCAGCGCAGGCTGCATACCGCCCAGGCGGGGCTTGCCCCGATGCCGCAGCGCATGCATCTGGCCGCTGCGTATGATTTCGAACGGCGCCAGTCGGGATTGCAGCGCCTGGCGCAGAGCCTGCAGCACCTGAGTCCGCAGGCGGTGCTGGAGCGCGGCTATAGCCTGGTACAGGCGGCGGACGGCACGGTGGTACGCTCCAGCCGGCAAATCGCCGCCGGCGACAAGCTGCAACTGACGTTCGCGCAGGGTAGCGCGGGCGCCGCGGTGGTCGATACCAGAAACTGACTACTTGGATTCCATTACCCACACGCCGCTCCAGTCCCTGGCCGGCGGGTTCTGCTTGAGGTGCTGCGCGCGTTCGAGGTAGATCTGCGAAGGCTTGTCGTCCGGATTGAGCGCGGCGCATTCCCCGAATAGCCTGATCGCCGACTCCCAGCGCCGGTTGCGGTACGCCGCCAGGCCATCCTTGAACAGGCCCAGCAGTTCGGTGATATTGGGGAAAGTTTCGTCGGTGTGGAAGGCGAGAATTTCATACACAGACACCGGCTGCGTCTTGCCCTTGACCACGACCAGGTCGACTTCTCTTTTACGGTACGTTCCTTGCAGCTTGTGGACGGTGAATTCGCTGACCAGGATTTTCGCGCCGTACTGCTTGCAGGCCGATTCCAGGCGCGAAGCCAGGTTGACGCCGTCGCCGATGATGGTGAAATCCATGCGCTTCTTGGAACCGATGTTGCCGGACACCACGGTGTCGGTATTGAGGCCGATGCCGATATTGACCGGCAGCTTGCCCTCGGCTTGGCGCTGGCGGTTCCAGGTCTCCAGCGTCTTGATCATCGCGATCGACGCGCGCACCGCGCGATCGGGGTCGTCCTCGTGGCCGACGGGTATGCCGAAGGCCGCCATGATCGCGTCGCCGATGAACTTGTCCAGCATGCCCTGCTCGCGCTGGATGCAATCCACCATCAGCGTGAAATATTCGTTGAGTAGCGCCACCGTGCCCTGCGCGCCGAGCTGTTCGGTCAGCGGCGTAAAGCCGCGAATGTCGGAAAACAGCACGGTGGCCTCGATATTCTGCCCGCCCAGCATTTCCGCGCCGCTGGCGACCAGGCGATCGGCGATGCCGGGGTCCATGTAGCGCGACATCGTCGATTTCATGCGCTTTTCGGAGCTGATATCCTCGATCACCATCATCGAGCCGATGCGCTTCTGGTCGATGTTAAGCAAGGACTGCACAGTGAGATTGACCGACAGGGTTTCGTCGCCGATCGCCAGCGGCGCATCCATTGAGGTCTGCTGCTCACCGGTTTCGGCGACCTGCTTGAACTTTTCCACCACCCAGGCGTTGGGGCCGGTGAAGAATTCGGCGACCGGTTGGTGCAGAATCTCCTGCGCCGCCGCACGCAGAATGCGCAGGCCGGCGGCGTTGCAGGTGGCGATACGCTCATTTTCATCCAGCGTGATGAGGCCGTTGGACATCGACTCCAGCATCGCCTCGTTATAGTTCTTCATCGCCTGGACATCCGCAAATAACTTCGCGTTTTCCAGCGCGATCGACACCTGCGCGGTGAAGGCTTTCAACCGCGCCTCGTCCTCCACCGAAAACGGCCCGCCGCGCTTGTTCAATACCTGGGTCACGCCGATGATGCGGCCTTCCTTGTTGATTACCGGCACGCACAGGATGGAGCGGGTGAAAAAACCGCTTTTCTTGTCGAACGCCGGGTTAAAGCGCAGGTCGGCGTAGGCGTAGGGAATGTTGATGGTCTTGCCGGAAGTGAACACCGCACCGGCGATGCCGACATGGTTGGGCAGGCGGATGCGCATGGTTTCCATGCCCTGCCCCACCTCCATCCACAATTCATTGGTTTTTTCGTCGTTGAGAAACAACGTGGAGCGTTCCGCATTCAGCATGCGCGTAGCCTCGCCCATCACCTTCTGCAGCAGCGAGCCGAGCTTGATGTCGGAGGTCATCTCCGACACGATGTTGATGAATTCCAGTTCCTGCTTCCGCACCCGTTCCATGCGCTCGATAAACTGCGCACTTTGCAGCGCCAGCACGCCTTGCGCGGCCATCGCCTCGAACAGGTGCAGGTCGGCGCGGGCGAATTTTCCGCGGCGCTTGTTGAGCGTCTGCGCCACGCCAATCACCTCGCCCCTGGAGGTGCGGATAGGCACGCACAGGATGCTATGCGTGACGAAACCAGTCTGCTCGTCGACCGAACGGTTGAAGCGCGGATCGGCATAGGCGTCGTGGATGATCACGCCTTCGCCGGTAGTGAACACATGGCCCGCGATGCCGCTGGTGTTGAGGATGCGAATTTCGCGCTGGAAATTGCCCTGCGCCACGCGCGAATACAGCTCGCCGGTATCGGCATCGTTGAGAAACAGCGAGCCGCGTTCGGCGTTGAGCTCGCTGGTGGTCATTTCCACCAGCGCGTTCAGCACCGCGTCGAGGCTGTCCATGGCCGAAATGCGGCGCGAAATACCCAGCAGCAGTTCGGATTCGCGCAGGCGGCGCCGGACATCGACGGAAGCGGCAACGGGCTGCGGCCGGGCGGCAGCTTTGGCCGCGGGCTTGATTTCGGTGTCGATTTTCATGCCTTCCTCCCCTCATCCATTGCATCGCGCATGGCCTCGATGGTATCGCGCAATTGCTGCTTTTCCTGCTCGGCCACCAGGCGTTCGTCCTGCACGGTCTGCTCCTGGCGCGTCCGCATCATTTCCAATTGCTCGCGCAGCGCCCCGGCAGTGGCCTTGAGCTGGGCAGTTTCGTTGGCGGAAGCCGCCAACGCCGCCTGTACCTGGGTTTGCTGCTCGATACTAGCGTATTCCAGTTCGTCGCGCAGCGCGGCTACGGTCGTCCTCAGCTGATGGATTTCATCCTGCCCGGCCGCCTGCGCGCGCTGTACTTCCTGTTCGCGCAGGATCTGGGCATGCTCCAGCTCGTCGCGCAATGCCGCAACCGCAACCTTGAGCTGGGCGGCTTCCTGCCCGGCAATAGTTTCCGCCGCCCGCACTGCACGATCTTTTTCGACGTGCGCAGCTTCCAGCGCATGCCGCAACGATTCCACGGTACGCTGCAGGTCGCGCACTTCGGTGCGCACCTGGGCCAACTGCTGCGCAAGCTCGATGCCGGAAATAGCTGAACTCATGATAAAGGGCATTCTAGCCCATGAGGCATGACTCTTGTATTGCCTGGTATATGATTAGATAATAATATCCGTTGATCCTAACAATGAATTTTTAGGTATCCGCCCGCATTCTCGCCCTTTGCCTACCGCAACATCAGAGCCCGGCGAAGGATATTTTCCCTTGCCGACATTCGTGGTTCCGGGAATGGCGATCAGCACTCCGGTCACCATGGCAGGACTCGATCCTGCGATGCCGGAACTGGAGTTGACGGAAAGTATCGCCATGGAAAACCAGGCATTCACCATCGATATGGTAGATAGATGCACGCGCTGGGCATGACACTTGCAATAGATGTTCGGTACCGGTTATTCGTCCCTCGGCTATCTCAAGCGCTTCAAGATCGACAAACTGAAAATCGACCAGTCTTTCGTGCGCGACCTCGGCAAGGATACGGAAGATAAAGCCTCGTCATCGTCATCATCGGCCTGGCCAAAAGTCTGGGCTAAGGTTATCGCCGCAGGCGTGGAAACTGCGGAACAGCTTGCTCTGCTGCGTAAATGGCAAATTTCGGGGTCAGCAGCACGGTAGGCAAAGGCACCAAATTCCGCAACTAGCTGCCGATCGGCCAGACGGATGCAGAATCCGCGTTTCGCTGGACGCGAATGTTAAACTTACGGAAATCCAACGAGAACAATTATGGAACCTCCCGCCCGTCATTACCGCGTTCTGCCAACGGACGACGAAAACAATGTGCTCAACACGCACAAGTTTATCGTTTACACTTCCGCCTCGCCGCAAAAAGCACTGCAGGCGGCACAGAAAATACCTTACCATTGCGCGATTTCCGATTTCCGATTTCCGATTGCCGCTGCCAGGCATGGACGGCGTCGAATTGAAATCTTCGATCGTTCAAGCCATTGCGCAGCGCAATCTGCCGATAGAAAAACATTTGCTGGCAAATACCCTGAAAAAACGCCCGCCCATCAACTGAAATAGCTCCGATAGCCGCCCGGCTCGCCAACAGACCGGGGCGCTTCGAATCCATACAGACCCCAACATGTCCACCTCCTCCGCCGAAAACTCCAACACTCGCCTCGCATCGCTCTCATTAGCCGCACTGGGCGTGGTTTACGGCGACATCGGCACCAGCCCGCTGTACACCATGAAGGAGGTGTTCGCCGGAGCGCACCACCAGGTGCCGGTGACGCCCGACAACGTGCTGGGCATCCTGTCGCTGATTCTGTGGTCGCTGATCATGGTGGTATCGGTGAAATACGTCGGCTTCGTGATGCGCGCAGACAACCGCGGCGAAGGCGGCATCATGGCACTGATCGCGCTGGCGACGCGCCAGGCAGGCGACAACCATGCCAAGCAGCGCTTCATCATGCTGGTGGGCATCCTCGGCGCGTGCATGTTCTACGCCGACGGCATGATCACCCCGGCGATTTCCGTGCTCTCGGCGGTGGAGGGCATGGAAATCGCCACGCCCGCGCTGTCGCACTGGGTAGTGCCGATCACATTGCTGGTGCTGCTGGGACTATTCCTGGTGCAGCGCCGGGGCACCGCCACGATAGGCGTGTTGTTCGGCCCCATCATGGTGCTGTGGTTCGGCACGCTGGGCGCGCTCGGCATTATCAACATAAGGCACGCGCCGGATGTGCTGGCAGCGGTGAATCCGCTATATGCGCTGCATTTTTTTGCGCAAAACGGCACGCTGGCGTTTATCGCGCTGGGCGCGGTGGTACTGGCGGTGACCGGCGGCGAGGCGCGGTATGCCGACATGGGGCATTTCGGCCGCAAGCCGATCCGCATCGCCTGGTTCGGTTTCGTGCTGCCGGCGCTGATGCTGAACTATTTCGGCCAGGGTGCGGAAATCCTGCATCATCCGGAATCGGTCAAAAACCCGTTCTACCTGCTGGCGCCGGACTGGCTGCTGATTCCGCTGGTGCTGCTTTCCACCGCCGCTACCGTAATCGCTTCGCAGGCGGTCATTTCGGGCGCGTTCTCGGTGTCGCGCCAGGCGCTGCAACTGGGCTACTTGCCCAGAATGCTGGTGCAGCACACCTCGGAGCAGGAAGTCGGGCAGATTTACCTGCCGCGCGTGAACTGGACCCTGATGATCGCGGTGATGGCGCTGGTGATCGGGTTCGGTTCTTCCAGCAATCTGGCCGCCGCTTACGGCATTGCGGTGACGGGAGACATGGTGATCACCTCCATCCTCGCCGCAATCGTATTCCACGGCATCTGGGGCTGGAGTTGGGTGCGCACCGCGGTGCTGATTGCGCTGTTCCTGATCGTGGACCTCGCCTTCTTCGGCGCTAACGTGCTGAAAATCCCCGCCGGCGGCTGGTTCCCCATCCTCATGGGCGTGGTCATCTTCACCCTGATGACCACCTGGAAAACCGGGCGCGAGCTGCTCAACAAGCGGCTCAAGGACGACGCAATGGATCTGGAACCTTTTATCGAAGCCATCAGCGCAAATCCGCCAACCCGCGTGCAGGGCACGGCTATTTTCATGACGCAAAACCCGTACTCCGTGCCGCACGCGATGCTGCACAACCTCAAGCACAACAAGGTGATGCACGAGCAGGTAATCCTGGCCACGGTGAAAGTGCAGGACGTGCCCCATGTGCCGCAGCCGGAGCGCGTTGCAGTACAGAATCTGGGGCATGGCTTCTTCCGGGTCATGGTGCACTATGGCTTCAAGGACGACCCGGATCTGCCGCACGAACTGGAAGACTGCGCCCAACATGGATTGCCGCTCGACGTGATGGACACTTCGTTCTTCATCGGCAAGGAAACCTTGATTCCCAGACCGCGTTCGGAAATGGCTTTCTGGCGCGAAAAACTGTTCGTCACGATGTTCCGCAATGCCGACAGCGTGACCAATTATTTCAAGCTGCCCCCCAATCGCGTGGTGGAACTGGGCGCTCAGGTCGCGCTCTAATCACCCAGCTGGTGGTATATTTAATCCTTTGACGTGGAGACTGCAATGCGCAAACTCGGAACCGCAATCCTGACCGCCACCCTGTCTTTTTCACCTTTTGCCCTGGCCAGTCCCGACAGTACCAGCGGCGACCATTGCGACCGCCAAGGCATGAGCCTGACCAAAGCCGACAAGAACGGCGACGGCTTCATCGACAGGGAAGAAGCCAAGGCGATGCAGGAAAAGCATTTCAACGAGATGGATGCCAACCATGACGGCAAGCTATCCAAGGAAGAAATCATGGCCTGCAAGCGCGACGGCATGAAGCACAACAGCATGCATGACAAAGGCACCCATGCCTTCATGGGCGCCGACAAGGACAACAACGGCACACTGGACCGCGAAGAGGCGAAGAAACTGCCGCGCGTTTCCAAGAATTTCGACGCTATCGACACCGACAAGGACGGCACGGTGGATCGCGAGGAAATCCACAAGTACATGACCGATCACCCGAAAAAGTAATTCCAGCCACGGATGAGCGCAGTTTTTATATGATTCAGCCGCATTTGTCCGTGCTCATCCATCCGCGGCCAATTCAGGTTTTAGAATGAAAAAACACTTCTTCAGCTTATTGATTGCCACAGCCGTTGCCCTCGGCGGCTGCGTGCCCGTGCAGACGACAAAATCCGGCACGGTAGGCGTGGAGCGCAAACAGTACATGCTGCTTTCCGAAAAGCAGGTGGAAGCCATGTCGGCGCAAAGTTACGTGCAGACATTGCGACAGGCCGATGCGAAAAAAGCGCTTAATCCCGACTCCGCCGAAACCACGCGCGTTCGCGCCATTGCCCAGCGGCTGATTGCGCAAACTGCAGTGTTCCGCCCCGATGCGGTGAACTGGAAGTGGGAAATCAATGTGCAGGAAAGCAAGGACATCAATGCCTATTGCATGGCGGGCGGCAAGATCATGGTGTATACCGGCCTGATCGACCAGATCAAGCCGACCGATGACGAGCTCGCCGCCGTCATGGGCCATGAGATCGCCCATGCCTTGCGCGAGCACAGCCGTGAGCAGATGTCGGAAGCCTATGTCCAGCAGATCGGCCTGCTGGGCCTCGCTGCCGTGATCGGGGTCACATCCAAGGACTCGAACAAGGCTAACACCACGCTGGCGCTGGGTAGTACCGTCGCCGCCGTGGCCCTGACCCTGCCGCACAGCCGCCGCGCCGAACACGAAGCCGACCAGATCGGCCTTGAACTGGCTGCGCGTGCCGGCTACAACCCCAACGCCGCCATCTCCTTATGGGAAAAAATGGCAAAAGCGGGCGGCGCCAAACCACCCGAGTTCCTCAGCACCCACCCCTCTGACGCTTCGCGCATGGCGGATATCCAGCGCCTGATTCCCACGGTGATGCCGCTTTACGAAGAAGCCAAGGCCAAGCACTCCTGATCCCAGACCATCAGCGCCCCTCGCCTCGACCCGGGAACGCACTCCCGCTAAGCGCGTTCTCGTTGATTCACGCCCTTAACCATGCGCAGGAGCAGCCATGAACACCAGAATCAACGAGATCGTCAACCGCATCAAGGGCATGCAGCTTGAACTCGATGCGGAACTCGACCGCGCGCGGGAAAACCTTAACTACCACCTGGTCAACCACAAAGTGCGCTTCGAACAGGGGGTGCGCGAACAGCATCGCCGTTTCAAGATCAACCTGCTGCGCTATGCGCTGTTTCCACGGCTACGCCATGTGCTGGTGGCGCCGTTCGTCTATGCCGTGCTGCCGACGCTACTGCTGCTCGATCTAATGGCCAGCCTCTACCATGCCGTAGGCTTCCCGCTGCTAGGCATCCCCAAGGTCAAACGCAGCGATTATTTCGTCTATGACCGCCATCATCTCACCTATCTCAACCTGCTGGAAATCGTAAACTGCGCCTACTGCTCGTACGGCAACGGCCTTATCTCCTACATCAAGGAAATCGTCGGCCGCACCGAGCAGTACTGGTGTCCGATCAAGCATGCGCAGCGCGTTCTCGATGCGCATTCGCGTTACCCGATATTCACCGAATACGGCAACGCCGAGGCTTATCGCCGCGAGCTCGACAATATCCGCCAGTTCAAAGACTGACGAAACGCGCTTATCCAAAGTCAAATCCAAGGTAAAATCACGTTTTTTTCAAGCTTAAGGGTCCACCATGCAGGAACTGCAATCCACCATCGAAACCGCGTTCGAGAACCGCGCCAACATCAACCCCGCCAACGCCGACAAGAAGGTCAAGGACGCCGTGTTCGCAGTGCTGGAAGAACTCGATGCCGGACGCCTGCGTGTTGCCACCCGCAAGGGCGACAGCCAGGAGTGGGAAACCCACCAGTGGATCAAGAAAGCCGTGCTGCTGTCGTTCCGCCTCGAAGACAACCATATGTCGGGCGCCGGCTTCACGCACTTTTTCGACAAGGTACCGTCCAAGTTCGCCCATTATTCCGAGGAAGACTTCCGCAACGGCGGCTTCCGCGTGGTGCCGCCGGCCATGGCGCGACGCGGCTCCTTCATCGGCAAGAACGTGGTGCTGATGCCGTCTTATGTCAATATCGGCGCCTACGTCGATGAAGGCACCATGGTAGACACCTGGGCCACCGTCGGCTCCTGCGCGCAGATCGGCAAGAACGTGCATCTCTCCGGCGGCGTCGGCATCGGCGGCGTGCTGGAACCGGTGCAGGCCGGCCCCACCATCATCGGCGACAACTGTTTCATCGGCGCGCGCTCGGAAGTGGTGGAAGGCGTAGTGGTCGAAGACAACTCGGTAATTTCGATGGGCGTGTACATCGGCCAGTCCACCAGGATTTACGACCGCGAAACCGGCACAGTCAGCTATGGCCGCATCCCGGCAGGTTCCGTAGTGGTCAGCGGCAATCTACCCTCCAAGGATGGCAGCTACAGCCTGTATTGCGCGGTGATCGTGAAAAAGGTGGATGCCAAGACGCTCTCCAAGGTCGGCATCAACGAACTGCTGCGCGGCGTTTAACGATCCTGTCATCGTTTCGCCATAAGCGCATGGTAGCGTTCTCCCAACCGAACGGGAGCCCCGCCATGCGCTTTTTCATGTTTGCCTTTCTACTCGTTTCCTCATCCGTTTTTGCCGCGGAACCGCCCGCCGGGCTGGATAAAATCCGGCATATTGTCGTCATTTATCTCGAAAACCACGGCTTCGACAATCTCTACGGCCTGTTCCCCGGCGCCAACGGCCTGACGGCCGCAGCGCTGCCGCAGACCGACCTCGCCGGCAAGCCCTACGCCGTCCTGCCGCCGGCGATCGATACCGGGCATAAGCCGGCGCAAGCGGATGCGCGTTTTCCCGCGGATTTGCCCAACCAACCTTTTCCCATCGACCGCTATGTGGCGCCCGACCAGAAAACCGGCGATCTGGTGCATCGTTTCTACCAAAACCAGGCGCAGATCAATGGCGGCCGCAACGACCGCTTCGCCGCCGTCTCCGACGCCGGCGGGCTGGCGATGGGCTATTACGACGGCCATAGCCTGCCATTGTGGCAATACGCAGCCAAATACACGCTGGCCGACAATTTCTTCCAGGGCGCGTTCGGCGGCTCGTTCCTCAACCATTTCTGGCTAGTTTGCGCCTGCACGCCGCGCCATGACAACGCGCCGGCAGAAATCACCGCCGTGCTGGACGTCCAGGGCAAGCTGGTCAAGGATGGCGCGGTGACGCCGGACGGCTATGCAGTCAACACACTGCAACCCACCACGATGCCGATCAAGGCGGGAACGACACCCTCCAAGCAACTGCCGGCGCAAACCATGCCCACGATAGGCGACCGCCTGTCGGAAAAAGGCATTACTTGGGCCTGGTACTCGGGCGGCTGGAACGACGCCATTGCCGGGCATCCGGACCAGAATTTCCAGTTCCACCACCAGCCGTTCGGGTATTTCAGCCGCTACACCGCAGGCAGCAAAGAACGCGCATTGCATCTCAAGGACGAAACCGAATTTCTGAAGGCGATCGACGACGGCCAGCTTCCCGCGGTGGCCTTCTACAAACCGATAGGCGAACTGAACGAACACCCCGGCTATGCCGACGTAATGGCCGGCGAACGACACATTGCCGAGCTGCTCGCCCGCATCGAGCACAGCCCGCAATGGCAGGACACCGCCGTCATCGTCACCTATGACGAAAATGGCGGTTTCTGGGATCATGTCGCCCCGCCGGTGAAAGACCGCTGGGGGCCGGGAACGCGCATTCCGACATTAGTCGTTTCGCCTTTCGCCAGGCGCGGCTACGTCGATCACACGGAATACGATACGACGTCCATACTCAAGTTCATCGAAACCCGTTTCGGGCTTGAACCGCTGGGCGAACGCGATGCCAAGGCCAGCGATCTGACCGGCGCATTCGCTTTCAAGTAGCGACCGACTGTAGAATCAGCGTTTTCACGCTCTATTACCCGACATGAAACTCTATGGCATCCCCAACTGCGACACCGTCAAGAAAGCCCGTGTTTTTCTTGAATCCCGCGGCGTCGCCTACGATTTCCACGACTTCAGGAAAAACGGCGTAACCGAAGCAATGCTCGCCGGCTGGCTGCGGCAGATCGGCTGGCAGAAACTGCTGAAGAAGACCGGCCCCACCTGGGGCAAACTGCCGGACGAGGTCAAGGCCGGCATCAAGGATGACGCCTCGGCCCTCGCCCTGATGCTGGACAAGCCCAACATCATCAAACGCCCGGTGCTGGAGCGGGATGGCAAAGTGCTGGCGCTGGGCTTTGCGGAGCAGGAATACTCGGAAGCTGTTTAAAAGAGTTTCCCGCACCCTTGAACCGCCCCTCTATCGTGCATGCCATTCGCAGGCCCGCACCAATATCAGGCATCCCCACCCCGGCATACGCCTTAAATCCCGGTAATTCGGATGGCATCAAACTTGCTGTAACCGAACCATCTCCGGTTAATGGCCAATGGCGGCCAACTGACAACGACGTCTCCCGGCAATAAAAACTTCAAGCCTTCGCGCTTGGGCTGTTTTGTTCCGTTTTCAAGGAGGACGTTCGTAAATGCTGATATCGCCCGCCATTGGCCTGATGCACCGCCTGCGGCTGAAGAACAAGTTCCGGCTGTGTGCTTTCATGCTGCTGCTGCCGACCGCCATGCTGTATCTGCGCCAATATTCCCCGCAATGGTCGGATGAACTGCTCGCTCTGACCGCCATGACCTTGGTCGTGGGCCTGTTTTTTTTCCTGACGTTGTACCTCGCCGCCAAGCAATCCATCGCAACCATACTGGCCGCGGTCAAGGCGATGGCGGACGGCGACCTGTCGGCCAGAAGCAACCTGGACAGCACGGACGAGTTCGGCCTGGTGTCGGTGCGGCTCAACGAAATGGCGCGCGAAACCAGCCGGCTGATCAAGGACGTGCACGCTGCAGCAGACGAAGTGGCCAGTGCGTCCTCCGAACTCGCCGCCGCTGCCGCACGCGTGGTGGCCGGCGCCGACGCGCAAAACTCACTCTCGCAAAAATCGACGCTTTCGATGCAGCACATGCAGGCCAGCGTAAGCCAGGTGGCCGAGGCTGCCGGCCTGTCGCAGGCTATCGCGGAGAAATCGGAAACGCTGTCGGAAGACGGCACTTTGATCGTACATGCCGCCGGCGACGAAATGCAGCGCATCCAGAACTCGATGATACGGCTGACCGAACTGGTGTCGTCGATGGGCCAGCGCTCGGGCGAAATCCGCGGCATCGCCGACGTGATCCGCGGCATCGCCGACCAGACCAACCTGCTGGCGCTGAATGCGGCCATCGAGGCGGCACGCGCCGGCGAGCATGGCCGGGGGTTCGCCGTCGTCGCCGACGAAGTGCGCAAGCTGGCGGAGCGCACCGCCAACGCCACCGGCGAAATCGGCGGCATGATCGTCGGCATCCTGGAAGAAATCGAGGCCACGGTAGCCGGCATGGAGCAAGGCCGCCAGCAGGCCGAAACCGGCGTGCAGATGGCGCAGCAGGCCGCGGCCGCGCTGCAGAGCATACGCGAAGGCGCGCACAGCACGATGGACCGCGTGCGCGCAATCGCCAACGCCACGCTGGAACAGACCCGCAGCAGCAACGAGGCGGTGCAGAGCATGGCGGACATCGCCAGCATGGCGCACGAGAACACCGCCGCCAGCACCGAGGCCGCCTCCGTCTCCAAATACCTGGAAACGCTGGCCTCCGAACTGCGGCTGTCGGTGCAGCGTTTTCAAATCTGATGATAGGCCCAAGGAAATTGACATGTTGATTATTGGCCTCTGCATACTAGCCCTGACCGTACTTTTTGCTGCGCTCGGCATTGCCGAGCGCAGCCGGCGCAAGCGCAAACAACAGCGCCAGGAGTACGGCCTCACCGTGCTCAAATCCGGCCTCGATCTGATGGCCGCGATCCAGCAGCATCGCGGCATGTCGATCGCGCTGCTCAACGGCGACACGGCGTTCAAATCAAAAATGATGCTCAAGCGGCAGGAAATCCAGGGCATCCTCGGCAAAATGCCGCCGGTGCTGTCGCACACGCCGGAGCTGCACCCGGACGAGGCCAGCCTTTCCGCCATCATCAAGGGCTGGGAGGAACTGGTGCGCACCTCGGAAGGCCAGATTCCCGAGAAAAGCTTCAAACAGCATACCGCGCTGGTGCGCGCGGTGATCCACCTGATGGGCGACATGGGCGAGCACCTAGGCCTCTTGGACGGCGAAGGCACGCCGCTGGCGCGGCTTTCCAACACGCTGCTGCTGAAGCTGCCGCTGCTGCTGGAAAGCATAGGCCAGGCGCGCGCACTGGGTTCGGGATATGCCGCCCGGGGCCAGTGCGGCGCGGTCGGGCGCATCCGCCTGAGCTTTCTGGAACAGCGCATCCGCGAGTGCCACGAAGGCGTGCAATCAGCCTCGGCAGAGGACAACGCCATCACAAAAAAGGTCGGCGCCCTGCTGGACACCTTGCAAAGCCGCTTCATCGAGGCCGACCATGTGGACATCTCGCCGACGCTGTTCTTCCAGACCGCGACCGATGCCATCGAAGCCTGCCTGGCGCTGTGGAAGGAGATCGCGCAGCATACCGGCGCGGCGGTGGTGAATCGCGCCTAGCCATGGTGTCTGGAATGCGCCCGGAATGCTATGCTTCCGGTTTTGCATTCCAGACCTGCCATGACTGCCACCCTTGACCTCGCCCGCGCGCTGATCGCGCGCCGCTCGCTAACTCCGGATGACGCCGGTTGCCAGGAAATTCTCATCGAACGGCTCGAGAGGCTCGGCTTCAGGATTGAGAAAATGCGTTTCGGCAATGTCGACAATTTCTGGGCCCGGCGCGGCGGCGCCAGCCCGCTCGTCGCGTTTGCCGGCCATACCGACGTGGTGCCCACCGGCCCCGTAGAGCAATGGACGAGCGACCCGTTCGAACCCACCATCCGCGACGGCATGCTGTTTGGGCGCGGCTCGGCGGACATGAAGACTTCCATTGCCGCCTTCATCGTCGCACTGGAGGAATTCCTGCCGCAGCACCCCGATCACAACGGCTCCATCGGCCTCCTGATCACTTCCGACGAAGAAGGCGTGGCGGTGGATGGTACGGTGAAGGTGGTCGAGGCGCTTAAAGCCAGAAACGAACTGATCGACTACTGCATCGTCGGCGAGCCGACTTCCAACAAAAAAGTCGGCGACATGATCAAGAACGGCCGCCGCGGCTCGCTCTCCGGCAAGCTGATCGTGAAAGGCATTCAGGGCCATATCGCCTATCCGCATCTGGTCAAAAACCCGATCCATCTGGTTGCCCCGGCCATTGCCGAGATTTCCACCACGGAATGGGACCGGGGCAACGAGTACTTTCCGCCGACTTCGTTCCAGGTGTCCAACATCCATGGCGGCACGGGGGCGACCAACGTGGTGCCCGGCCATGTCGAAATCCTGTTCAACTTCCGCTACTGCACCGCCAGCACCGAACAGAGTTTGAGGGAGCGCGTGCTCGCCATTCTCGACAGGCACGGGTTGGAATACGACCTGGAATGGGAGTCCGGCAAGCCCTACCTCACGCCCAAGGGCAATCTGGTAGCGGCCATCAGCACCGCCATTGAGCAAACCTTCGGCGTCACCCCCGAGCTTTCCACCACCGGCGGCACGTCCGACGGCCGCTTCATCGCCGACATCTGCCCGCAGGTGATCGAATTCGGTCCGCTCAACGCCACCATCCACAAGCTCAACGAATGCGTGGGCGTGGCGGATATCGAACCATTAAAGGATACTTACCGGCTGACGCTGGAAAAACTGCTGAAATAAACCGCCGGGAAAACCATAAGCTGCTTTCCCGTTTTCCTTCCCGTGGTAGATAACAATGTCAAATCATACTCACACAGAACTCTTCACCATCCGCGACTGGCTGCGCTTTGCCGTGAGCCGTTTCGAGGAAGCCGGCCTGTTTTACGGCCACGGCACGCAGAACAGCTTTGACGAGGCGGTCTGGCTGGTGATGGCTACACTGCATTTGCCGCACGATACGCTGGAAAATTTTCTGGATGCGGTGATCACCGAGCCGGAACGGCGCGAGTTGCTGCACCTGATCGAGCGCCGCGTCACCGAGCGTATTCCCACGGCCTATCTCGTCCGCGAAGCCTGGCTTGGCGAGTACAAGTTCTACGTGGACGAGCGCGTGATCGTGCCGCGCTCCTTCATCGCAGAAATGCTGCACGAACAGCTGGCGCCGTGGGTGACGGACCCGGAAACCGTGGTCAGCGCCGCCGATATATGCACCGGCAGCGGCTGCCTGGCAATCCTGCTTGCGCACGCCTTCCCCAATGCGGAAGTGGACGCGGTGGATATTTCCGACGATGCGCTGGCGGTAGCGCACCGCAATATCTCCGACTACGGACTACAAGACCGGGTGCAGGCGTTGCAATCCGACATGCTCACCGCGCTTGCAGGCAAGCGCTACAACGTCATCATTTCCAACCCGCCCTATGTCAATGAGGAATCGATGGAAGCGCTGCCGCCGGAATATCGGCGCGAACCGCAACTGGCACTGGCCTCGGGCGACGATGGGCTGGAACATGTGCGAATCCTGCTGGAGGAAGCTCCCGGCCACCTGCATCGCGGCGGCCTGCTGATCGTGGAAATCGGCCATAACCGCGATGCGCTGGAAGCGGCTTTTCCGCAGCTGCCCTTCACCTGGCTGGAGGCCAGTGCCGGAGACCAATTCGTATTCATGCTGACACGCGAGCAACTACCGGCATGACGGCGGAGGCCGAAAAACCGTTAAGAAACCAATTCCGGTCATTCAGCCGCAGGGCCGGACCAGTTGTAATCATGGCCGGAACCGATACCGGTTTCTGCTACTGGAAATCTTCCATTGTTTTCGGCTAGGTATGAGACCAGAGCTTCAGGCGGCAACGGCCGGCTGAACAAGTAACCTTGGCATTGGTCGCAACCATGGCTGCGCAGGAAATCCAGTTGCGCCAATGTTTCCACACCCTCGGCGATGACATTCATTCTCAGCGTTTTGGCCATCGCGATAATAGTGGCCGCAATCGTGGCATCATTGGGGTCAGTCGGGATATCCCGGACGAAGGATTGGTCTATTTTGAGTGCATCGAAAGAGAAATGCTTGAGGTAGGACAGGGATGAATAGCCAGTCCCGAAATCGTCCAGAGCCAACCTGACGCCGAGCGCCTTGAGGGCTTGCAACTTTGCGGCTGTTTCCTGAATGTTGTCTACCAAAGCGCCCTCGGTTAGCTCCAGTTCCAGCGCGGGGGGAGCCACGGCGCTTTCTTCCAGTATGCCGGATACCAGCTGCACGAAGTCTGCCTGCTGGAACTGATGGGGGCTGACATTGACCGCAATATGCGAAATGATATTGCCAAGCCCGCTCTGATCCCATCGTTTCTTTTGCCGGCAAGCTTCTTTGAGCACCCATGTCCCGATTGCCACGATCATCCCTGTTTCTTCCGCAACCGGAATGAATCTGGATGGGGGAAAATGGTGATTGTTGTTCCAGCGAAGCAATGCTTCGACGCCCATCGGTTTCCCGGTATGCGTCTCGACTTTGGGTTGGTAATACAGAGTGAAGGCAGAACACTCTAGAGCTTTGCGCAATTCGTGCTCGATCTGCAGCCGCTCCAGAGCTACGATGTTCATTTTTGCCTTATAGAACTGGTGTGTGTTGCGCCCAAGCTTTTTCGCGTGGTACATGGCGGTGTCGGCATTACGCATCAGATCGCTGGCGTTGTCTGCATCATCGGGATAAATTGTGATGCCGATGCTTGGTGTGATAACAAATTCGTAGCCATTGAAGGCGAAAGGCATGGATAACACTGTACCTATTTTTTCGGCGGCTGCGGTTGCAGACCGCGACACATCCATGAGCTCTTCGCCCAGCGCAGGCAACAGAATGATGAATTCGTCCCCGCCCAGCCGGGCCAGAGTGTCTCCCGCACGAATGCATTTATTCAAACGGCTGGCGACCTGTTTCAAGAGCGCGTCCCCGACCTGATGCCCCATGGAGTCATTGATCGATTTGAAATTGTCGAGATCGATAACAAGTACGCCGAGTCTTTGCCCGGATCGATGTGCTGCAGAAATGGCGAGCTTGAGCCGGTCCTCCAGCAGCGGGCGATTGGGTAGTCCCGTCAACTGGTCGTGGAATGCCAGCCGGTGAATCTCCTGCGCCTGTTTCTGGCCGGAAATATCGATAAAAATTCCGACATAATGCGTATGGCCTTTCTCCCCTGAGACTATCGCGCTAATGCTCAGCCATTCCGGATAAATCTCCCCATTTTTCCGCCGGCTCCAGATTTCGCCGCTCCAGTGCCCGCGTTTCCTCAGAGTACGCCATATTTTTCGATAAAATGCCTTATCATGCCGACCCGATTGCAAAGTACCGGAGCTTTTCCCGACAATATCCTGGATGGAAAATCCGGTCATGCGACAAAATGCCTGGTTAACGCGCAGAACGACGCTCCGGCTGTCGGTTACGACAATACCCTCGGTGCAACGATCGAAGATGGCTGCGGAAAGCGACTGCCAGTTAGCCAAGGCGGGATTTTCCATGGGTGATTTCTCGTATTGTTTTTGTTTTACTCGTGAAGGCTTGTTGCAATGATCGATAAAGTAACCCGACTAAACATAATATGTCCACAAACCAATCAACATATTAGTCTCTTACTGGAAATCCTGACAAGCACAACCATGACCGTTGGTTTGCTGGTAAACATTTATGGTCGGGAACGCGGTGCATATACTGAATGTCAGATTGGGACGTAATCTCGTTCATTGCAGGAAAGCGCTGGCATTGACGCAGGAACAGCTTGCCCATCGTCTGGGGGTGGAGACGGAAACCATTTCCCGGTTCGAACGAGGCGCCACTCTGCCATCGCTCAAGACATTAGAGAAAATGGCGTCAATTCTGAATGTACGAATGGCCGATCTGCTGGACGAAAGTCAACCCAAGCCATGCGATGAAACGTTGTTGATGCATGCATGGCTACAGCAATTGAGCCCGCCGGATAAGGAGTTTGTCCTGAAGCAACTGAAAACACTGTGCGACCATCTGTCGAACAATGGAGGCAAGTGAAGATGTCGAGCAAGTTTGATGATCGGCGATTTGGCGCGCGCCGATCGGGGGCCTATGAACGCGCCCTTGCCGTCTCCGCTACAGCACCACCTGCGCCCCCAGCTCGACCACCCGGTTCGGTGGCAGCTTGAAGTAAGCCGCTGCGCTGCCCGCATTGCGGAACATCGCCACGAACAGTTTTTCCCGCCACAGCGACATCTCCGATGCGGCCTTGGGAATCAGCGTCTCGCGGCCGAGGAAGAAGGACGTGTCCAGCATGTCGAACGCCAGGCCCTGTGCCGCACAATATTCCAGCGCTTGCGGCAGGTCGGGTTTGTCCATGAAGCCGTAGAACACCCTGAGCCTGGAAAACTGCCCATCGATGGGCTCGACCTCCACCCGCCGGCTGTCGTCCACCGTGGGCTCGTCGACCGAAACCACGGTCAGCAGCACGATACGTTCATGCAGTGCCTTGTAGTGCTTGAGGCTGTGCAGCAGCGCGTGCGGCACCACGTCAAGGTTCTGCGTCATGAATACCGCCGTGCCGGGAACGCGCGGTACCGCCGATCCAGCCATGTTCTGCACGAACGGTTCCAGCGGCATGGCCTCGGCCACCAGGCGCGCGCCGAGCAACTGGCGGCCGCGCTTCCAGGTCGTCATCAGCAGGAATACCCCCAGACCGAACACCAGCGGGAACCAGCCGCCATCGTGTATTTTGACGATATTGGCGGAAAAATAGGCGAGATCGACCACCATGAACGCACCCAGCACCAGCGCGCCCGGCAGCCAGTTCCATCCCCACAGGTTGCGCACCACGATGAACGCCAGGATCGTGGTAATCACCATGGTACCGGTCACGGCGATGCCGTAGGCTGCCGCCATGCTGGTCGAGGAGCCGAAGCCCAGCACCAGCGCCATCACCGAAATCAGCAGCACCCAGTTGATGCCCGGCAGGTAAACCTGCCCCTGCGCTTCGCTGGAGGTGTGCTGTACTTCCAGCCTGGGGCTGTACCCCAGTTGCATGGCCTGCTGGGTAAGCGAATAGGCGCCGGAAATGACGGCCTGCGAAGCGATCACGGTGGCGACGGTCGCCAGCGCGACCAGTGGATACAGCGCCCAGGCCGGTGCCAGCAGATAAAACGGGTTCTGGATGCCGGTCGGATCGGTGAGCAGCAAGGCGCCCTGGCCGAAGTAGTTGAGCACCAGCGCCGGCAGCACCAGGCCGAACCACGCCAGCTGCACCGGCCGGCGGCCGAAATGCCCCATGTCGGCATACAGCGCCTCGGTGCCGGTCACCGCCAGCACCACCGCGCCCAGGGCAAAGAAGCCCAGGCTCGGATTGCCGGCCATGAACCCGGCGGCATGCAGCGGGTTGAGCGCCTGCAGCACTTGCGGCGCATGCAGGATATTCACCACCCCCAGCAGCGCCAGCGTGGCAAACCACAGGATCATCACCGGGCCGAACAGCGCCCCGACACTGGCCGTGCCCTTGCGCTGCCAGAAGAACAGCGCCACCAGCACCAGCAGCGTGACCGGGATGACATAGGGCTTGAGCGCGGGCGTGGCGATTTCCAGCCCCTCCACCGCCGACAGCACCGAAATCGCCGGGGTGATCACACCGTCGCCATAGAACAGCGCGGCGCCGAACAGGCCGAGCAGCATCAGCCAAGGCGCGTAGCGCTTGCCCTCCGCACCGCGCAGCACCAACGCCATCAGCGCCATGATGCCGCCCTCGCCCTTGTTGTCGGCGCGCATGATGAAGGCCACGTACTTGACCGAGACCACCACGATCAGCGACCAGAAAATCAGCGACAGGATGCCCAGCACATTGTCCGGCGTGATCGGCACCGGATGGTGTGCCCCGGCAAAGACTTCCTTGATGGTATATAGCGGGCTGGTGCCGATGTCGCCGTAGACGACGCCCAGCGCGGCCAGCGCGAGGCCGGCCGTGCGCTCCCTGGTGGGCTGATGCATTGCGCTTGCTCCCTGATGTTTTGAATATGTGCTCAAAGCTGGAACCGGTAACCCACGCCGGTTTCGGTAAGGATATGTTGCGGCTGCGTGGGATCGGCCTCCAGCTTCTGCCGCAGATGGCCGACGAAGATGCGCAGGTAATGGCTGCTTTCGACATAGGACGGCCCCCACACCTCGCGCAACAGCTGGCGATGCGTCAGCACCTTGCCGGCGCCTGCCAAGAGCACGCACAGCAGTCGGTATTCGATCGGGGTGAGATGCAGCGGCTGACCGTTGCGCGCTACCGTGCGCCGGGCCATATCCACCACCACATCGCCAAAGCTGACGACCGCCTCGGCCGTTTCCGTCAACCGCATCTGGCGCCGCAGCAAGGCGCGCACCCGCGCCAGCAGTTCGCCCACGCCGAACGGCTTGGTCAGATAGTCGTCGGCCCCGGCGTCCAGCGCCGCGATCTTGTCGTTCTCGGCCGCGCGCGCCGACAGGATCAGCACCGGCACGCCCGACCAGGCGCGCAGGTCGCGGATCACCTCGACCCCGTCCCGGTCCGGCAGGCCCAGATCGAGAATGACCAGATCCGGCCTGCGGGTTGCGGCTTCCACCAGCCCCTGCGCGGCGGTCTCGGCTTCAAACACCTGGCAGCCCTCCTCGACCAGCGCCGCCAGCACGAAGCGGCGGATCTGCCGCTCGTCCTCGATCACCACTACTTTTGGCCCGCTCATGCAACACCATCCGGCAACAAGGCTTCATCCTCGATTATCGGCGGTTCGCCCACCGGCAGCGTAAACACGAAGCGAGCACCGCCCTCTGGGCGATTCGACACCGCGATCGTCCCGCCATGCGCATCGACGATCGCCCGGCAAATCGCCAGCCCCAGCCCGACACCGGGCGTGGAGGATTCCGCCGCGCCGCGCACGAACATCGCGAAAATGCGCGCTTGTTGTTCCACTGGAATACCTGCCCCGTAGTCGCTGACGGCAATCTCCACCATGGGGCCGTTGCGCCGCGCCGCGATGTCGATGGCGGAATCCGCCGGCGAATATTTGGCGGCATTTTCCAGCAGATTGCAGAACACCCGCTCCATCAGCACCGCGTCGAATTCCAGCAACGGCAAATCCGCCGGCAGTTCCACCCGTACCGGACGCGCGCCCAGATGGCGCTCCAGCAGCTTGATGCTGGCGCCGATGACTTCCTCCAGCGGCTGCCATTCCTTGCGCAGCGTGACCTGCCCCGCATGCAGGCGAGCCATGTCGAGCAGGTTCTCGACCAGCCCGGTGAGGCGCAGCGACTGGTCGCGGATGGCTTCCGCCGTCTCCTGCTGCGGTCGCGATAAAGGCGGCTTGGCCAGGGCCAGCGAATCCGCCAGCCCCACCAGTATCGTCAGCGGCGTACGCAGATCATGCGACAAAGCCGACAGAACCGAACTGCGCAGCCGCTCGGAGGCCATCTGCACCTGGGCATCCTGCGCCACCGCGACATAATGCAGCCGTTCCACCGCGATGGCGATCAATGACGCCACCGTCTCCAGTAGCGGGTGGTTCTCGTCCAGCAGCGTCTTGTCGCCGTCCAGCGGGGAAACCACCACCACGCCGCGCGAGCGCGTCGTTCCATGCAGCGGGTAATAGCGCACCCCGTCCACTTCCGTGAGCGGATGGCGCCCCGCCTGCTTTTCTCCGTTGAACGCCATCAGCGCCACATGCGGCTCGTACCACACCACCGGCGCTGCCAGCGGCTTGAGCGCGTTATCGGCATCGGGGATCAGCAGCGTGGAATCGACGCCGACCACCTCCCGCAGGAAACGGCTGGAAATTTCCGCGACCTGCGCGAGGCGCAGCGCCCCGGACAATGCCCTGGCCATTTCGTAAAGCGCTCGGGTTCTTTCTTCCTTGAGGGACGCCGTCTCCGCCTGCTGCCGCAGCCCGGCGGTCAGCTGCCCGGTAACCAGAGCAACGGCCAGCATCACCAGAAACGTCAGCAGGTACTGCGCATCGGCAACGGCAAAGGTCAAACGCGGGGGAACGAAAAAGAAATCGAACAGGGCGACGCTGAGAAATGCCGCCAGCACCGCCGGGCGCTGCCCCAGCTTGAGCGACACCAGGAACACCGTGAGCAGGAACAGCATCACGATGTTGACCAGATCGAAGTAATGCCGCAACGGCGTCGCCGCCAACGCTGTCGCCACGCAGGCAAGCGCCGCCAGCAGATAGCGCGCCAGAAGTGCGGGCTTGGCTCGAACCGGCAATCCACCCACCTTGGTCATGTCATGAATCATCAGGAAAGATTAATTCATCCGCTGTAAATCCAAGATAAATTATGACGCCGCCGGCATAAAAGAATTGTAAAAATCCGGCCTGCCCACAACGCGGCGATGGGCACCGACAGGCACCTGGATTTGACGCTCAGATCAAGCGCGAGCCCCGTGAGCGGGATAATCACCGCGGCGAAAGATCGGTCTGGCAGTTGCCGCCGAGCTCAACCCCGGCCACGGTTCCTGTCGTTGCGCCGCTGCTTGGTTGCCGGATTGGCGGCTTTGGCCCAACCGGGTTTCCTGGCTTGCCGCACCTTGGGTTCGGCTGCGGCGGCCACCGGGGCGGCTGCCCTGGATTTCGGCGTGAACGGCTTGCCGATCTGCTCCTTCTCGCGCGCCGACATCTGGCGCTGTTGCGCGCGCGGCACCGGCAGTTCGGCCCACTCCAAGAGTTCGCGCACCTGTTTGTCCTCCAGCGCCAAAAGTTGGCCGCGCTTCAAGCGCGGCGGCAGGTTGATCGGGCCGAAGCGCACGCGCATCAACCGGCTCACCATCAGCCCCAGCGCTTCGAACAGGCGCCGCACCTCACGCTTGCGGCCTTCGCGCAGGATGACCTGGTACCAATGATTGGAGCCTTCGCCGCCGCGGTCCTGGATCACGTCGAAGCTGGCGATGCCGTCGTCCAGCTCGACACCCTGCGTCAGCTGCAGCAGCTGGCCTTCGGTCAGTTCGCCCATCACCCGCACCGCGTATTCGCGTTCGACTTCATAGCGCGGATGCATGAAATGGTTGGCCAATTCACCCGAGGTGGTGAATATCATCAAGCCACAGGTGTTGATGTCCAGCCGCCCCACCGATACCCATTTGGCGCCGCGCACATGCGGCAGCTTATCGAACACCGAGGCGCGCTTTTCCGGGTCGTCCTGGCTGACGATCTCGCCTTCCAGCTTGTGATACAGCAGTATCTGCGGCAGGCGCGGCTCGGTCTGCAAGCGCACGGCGCGGCGGTCGATGCGCACGATGTCGCTGCTTGACACCGTCATGCCCAACTTCGCCGGTTCGCCGTTGACGGTAACGCGCCCGCTGGCGATCAGCTCTTCCATGTCGCGGCGCGAACCGAAACCCGACAGCGCCAGCACTTTCTGCAAGCGCTGCGGCGCGGCGCTTTCCTCTTTCTTGCGCGGACGGGCGTCCAGCTCCCGCTGTTGCAAGTCTTTGGCGGAACGCCTCAAGGGCGAGGCCGGCGCGGTGGCCCGTGTACGTTTAATCATATTTCCAGTTTAATTTCCTGTTGGGCCAGCGTCTGTAACGGCGGCAATTCCTGCAACGAACGCAGATTGAGGTCGTCGAGAAAGGTTTTGGTGGTGGCATACAGCGAGGGCCGCCCCGGCACTTCGCGCTGGCCGACGATATCGACCCAGCCGCGTTCCTGCAAGGTGCGCATCACGTTCTGGTTGACCGCGACGCCGCGGATTTCCTCGATATCGCCGCGCGTGACCGGCTGTTTGTAGGCGATGATCGCCAGCGTTTCCATCACCGCGCGCGAATAGCGCTGCGGCCGTTCCGGCGTCAGCCGGGCGATGAAGGGCGCATACTCGGGCCTGGCCTGAAAACGCCAGCCGCTCGCCACCTGCGTGAGTTCCAGCGTGCGGCTATGCCAGTCTATTTTGAGCTCGTCCAGCAGCATGCGCAGCGTGGCGCGCTCCATCCTGGCCTCGAACAGGCGCAGCATGTCGTCCAGCGACAACGGCTCCGGACTGGTCAGCAGAGCCGCTTCCAGCACATTCTTCATTTCCTGTATGGTCTGCGGTTCAGGCATTTTCCGGCATCTCTACCGGCTGCAAATAGATCGGGGCGTAGGGTTCTTGCTGGGTAATGCGCAGCAGGCCCTCGCGCGCCAGCTCCAGCAGCGCCAGAAAATACGCCACCAGCCTGGGCACGCCTTCTGCCGCATCGAACAGCGCCGCAAACTCCAGCATCCCCTCCTGGTTGAGCCGGCGCAGGATCAGCGTCATGTGCTCGCGCACCGACAATTGCTCGCGCGTAATGCGGTGGTGGGTGAAATTCTTCGCCCGCTCCAGCACCGCATGCCAGGCGGAGAGCAGGTCGTCCATGCCGACGCCGGGCAGGTTCTGCTGCGGAATGTGCTCGAAATACGCCTGCGCCACCATGAGTTCGCGCCCTACCTGCGGCAAGGCATCCAGCTGTTGCGCCGCCAGCTTGATCGACTCGTATTCCAGCAGGCGCCGCACCAGTTCGGCGCGCGGATCGTCCTCCTGCTCCAGCTCAACCGGTTTCGGCAGCAGCATGCGCGATTTGATTTCGATCAGCATCGCCGACATCAGGAGATAATCCGCCGCCAACTCCAGGTTGCCGGCACGCATCTGTTCGACATAATCCATGTACTGTCGCGTCAGTTCCGCCATCTGGATGTCGAGAATATCCAGGTTGTGCTTGCGAATCAGGTACAGCAGCAGGTCGAGCGGGCCCTCGAAGGTTTCCAGGTAGACTTCCAGCGCGTCCGGCGGAATGTACAGGTCGTGCGGCAGGGCGGCGAGCGGCTCGCCATGGATGCGCGCACTGGCCTGCGGGACGATCACGAGTAGGCCAGCCCCATCACTTCGCGCACCTCGCGCATGGTTTCGCGCGCCATCTTGCGCGCTTTTTCGCAGCCGTCGGCGACGATGTTTTTCACCAGCGTCGGGTCCTCTGCGTACTGCGCGGCGCGCTCCTGGATCGGCTTGAGTTCGGCCAGCACCGCGTCGATCACCGGCTGCTTGCATTCGATGCAGCCGATGCCGGCGCTCTTGCAGCCCGCCTGCGCCCAGGCTTTGCGCTGTTCATCGGAATACACTTCGTGCAGCTGCCACACCGGGCATTTGGCCGGGTCGCCGGGGTCGGTGCGGCGCACGCGCGCCGGGTCGGTGGGCATGGTCTTGATCTTCTTCGCCACCACGTCCGGGTCTTCGCGCAGCGAAATGGTATTGTCGTAGGACTTGGACATTTTCTGCCCGTCCAGGCCCGGCATCTTGGAAGCCGGGGTGAGCTTGGCTTCCGGCTCGACCAGGATGATCTTGCCGCCGCCTTCGAGGAAGCCCAGCAGCCGTTCGCGGTCTCCCAGGGAGAGGCCCTGCTGCTCCTCGATCAATGCCTGCGCCGATTGCAGCGCCTCGTCGTCGCCGGATTCCTGGTAGCGCGTGCGCAGTTCTTCATACAGCGCGCCCTTCTTGCTGCCCAGCTTCTTGATCGCGGCCTCGGCCTTTTCCTCGTAGCCCGGCTCGCGGCCGTAAATATGGTTGAAGCGCCGCGCAATCTCGCGCGTAAACTCGATGTGCGGCACCTGGTC
>NZ_DASXVH010000103.1:0-11129 GCF_036504375.1 Novimethylophilus sp. | reverse complement strand
TTGTTTGCCAAAATTTTTCCGAAGCATCTCAATTACGTAGGAAAAGCGCTCGTCGGTGTACATCCAGACGAATTACAGCAAATCCAGTCGCAGCTCAAGAGGTTGAGAAGCGTATTGAATCGCGCGCAGTCATGAACACGCCAGCACGCTATTCCGGTATTGCAATCGCGCTGCACTGGTTGATCGCATTGGCGGTTGTTAGCGCCTTCACGCTTGGGATTTACATGCATGACCTGCCGTTATCGCCACACAAACTCAAGCTTTACTCCTACCACAAATGGATAGGCATCACTGTGTTGGGCCTAATGCTGGCACGCATCGGCTGGAGAATCAGCCATATACCGCCTCCGCCGCTGGAAATGCCCGAATGGCAACGATCCGCAGTCCAGGCCGTACATTTAGGACTTTATCTGCTGTTGCTGGTAGTGCCGCTGTCGGGCTGGTTGATGAGCTCTGCCCTGGGCTTCAAGGTGGTTTGGATGGGGCTGGTGCCATTGCCGGACCTGATAGCCAAGAACAAGGAGTTGGGCGAGATACTGAAGGAAGTGCACAAGAGCTTGGATTTCGTACTGCTTGGGCTGTTGACGGTGCATATTGCAGCCGCGCTCAAGCACCATTTCGTGGATCGCGATGGCACGCTGCAGCGCATGCTGCCCAGCTTTTCGAGGAAATCACAATGAAAACCCTATTGATTATCGCTATGCTGGTAGGCAGTTCCTTGGTGCATGCCGAGGAATTCAGCGTGCTGCAGACCGCAAAGAGCAGCATCAGCTTCGTATCAAAGCAAATGAGCGTCCCTGTCAATGGAAAGTTCGGCAGGTTTAACGCGCAGATTACCTTCGACCCGAACAAAACGGCCAACGGCAAGGCGCGTATCGAAATCGACATGTCAAGCATCGACGCCGGAAGCGAGGAAGCCAATGACGAGGTAAAAGGAAAGGATTGGTTCAATATCAAGGAATTCGCTACGGCTAAATTCGAGTCTACCGGTATCAAAGCCGGCGGCGGCCGTTATGAAGCCAGCGGGAAATTGACCATCAAAAACGTGACACGCAACGTCAACGTGCCTTTTATCGCGAAAATCGAAGCAGGAAGCGCTGTTCTGGAAGGAGGAATTCAGATATCCAGGCAGCAATTCGGCATTGGCACCGGTGAATGGGCCGATGTGTCAACGGTAGCGGATGAAGTGCAGTTGCATTTCAAACTCGCTGTAGCCACGGCAAAAAAATAGCAGTCTCACATCTCAACAAAGCAAAGGGTAATCCCATGAAGAAAATGATCGTCGCATTCGCATTGACTGCCGCCCAGATCGCTTCAGCGCTGGCGACAGATAGTTATACCATCGACCCCAACCATACTTTCCCGGTGTTCGAGGTCAACCATCTGGGATTTACTACGCAGCGCGGCCGCTTCGACAAGAGCAGCGGTAAGGTGATGCTCGATATTGCTGCCAAAAAAGGCAGCGTGGATTTAACCATCGATACGACGTCGCTGGATATGGGGTTTGCCAAATGGAACGAGCATCTCTCGGCGGATGGATTTTTCAATGTGGCTAAATATCCGAGCATGAGCTTCAAGTCCAGCAAGCTGGTTTTTGAAGGCGACAAGGTCGTTGCGGCCGACGGCGAGTTTACACTGCTGGGTGTGACCAAGCCGCTGAGACTGACGGTAACCGCTTTCCGATGCGGTGAAAACCCCATCATCAAGAAACAGATGTGCGGGGCGGATGTGACGGCCATCATCAAGCGCTCGGAATTTGGAATGACCAAATATGTGCCGGCCGTAAGCGACGAAATAAAAATCAGTTCGCCTGTAGAAGCCTATAAAGATTGATAATTTTTAATTCACTCCAAAGGAGAAAATCATGACTGAGCCGATCTGTGTACAAAAAGCGCCTTATGCGGTTGAACTGGAAGCGGGGGATCATTACTGGTGCGCGTGCGGGCGCTCAAAGAATCAGCCTTTCTGCGATGGTTCCCATACAGGGACAAGTATAGAACCGGTAAAATTCACGCTTACGCAAAAGGAAATAAAATATTTGTGCGGTTGCAAAACGACGAAGCATGCGCCGTTTTGCGACGGCTCACATAGCAAGCTGTAAATAAACCACAGCCTCGCTACCCGGCGGGGCTGTCGACAGCAGCAGCGCGGCCGTTGCCATTTTCATACCAATCACGGGAAGCGTTCGCTACCCGTACCACCAGTAGCATCACCGGCACTTCGATCAGTACGCCCACAACCGTTGCCAACGCCGCCCCGGACTCGAAGCCGAACAGGCTGATCGCCGCGGCAACGGCCAGTTCGAAAAAATTGGATGCGCCGATCAGCGCGGAAGGGCAGGCGACCGAGTGTTTTTCACCGACCTTGCGGTTGAGCCAATATGCCAGCGCCGAATTGAATAGCACCTGAACCAGGATAGGGACGGCCAGCAGCGCAATGACCAGCGGCTGCTGAATGACCGCGTCTGCCTGGAATGCGAACAGCAAAATCAGCGTCAGCAACAAAGCCGAGACTGACCAGGGCTGCATATGGGACACCGCTCTATCGAATGCGCACTGGCTCTTGGCTAGGAGTGCCCGGCGCATCAGTTGCGCCAGCATGACCGGAATAACAATGTAAAACACCACCGAAGTCAGCAGCGTCGCCCAAGGCACGGCAATGCTGGAAACGCCCAATAACAGCGCGACGATGGGGGCGAAGGCAAAGACCATGATAAGGTCGTTGAGCGCAACTTGCGATAGCGTGAAGTAGGGGTCGCCGTTGGTCAGGCGACTCCAGACGAATACCATCGCCGTGCAGGGTGCGGCCGCCAGCAGAATCAGGCCGGCGATGTAGCTGTCGATCTGGCCGGCCGGCAACAAGGGTGAAAACAGCTGGCGTATGAATAGCCAGCCGAGAAAAGCCATTGAAAACGGCTTCACCAGCCAGTTGACGAACAGCGTGACGCCTATGCCCTTGATGTGCGCCTTGACCTGATGCAATGCGCCAAAATCGATTTTCAGCAACATCGGGATGATCATCACCCAGATCAATAGCCCGACGGGCAAGTTGACTTTGGCGATTTGCATTGCACCGATTGATTGGAATGCATTCGGCAGCCATTTTCCGAGCGCAATGCCGACGACGATGCAAATGGCTACCCAAGCGGTGAGATAGCGCTCGAACAGATTGAGCGGAGCGGTGGCAACGCTAGCGTGCTTGTCAGACATCTTGCAACTTTCCTATGGTGTCGATTTCCCGCTTGATGCTCATTTTGTCGAGCGATGCCAGCGGCAGGCTGGTGAAAATCTTGATGCGGTTTTCCAGATAGCTCGCGATCTTTCTGAAGGCTTGCCGTTTTTCTTTGTCGGAGCCTTGCGCGGCGGCCGGGTCTTCAACACCCCAGTGGGCACTCATAGGCTGCCCCGGCCAGATCGGGCAGACTTCCCCAGCCGCGTTGCCGCAGACCGTAAAGACGAAATCAAGCTGCGGCGCACCGGGTACGGCGAATTCATCCCAGCTTTTGCTGCGTAAGCCATCGGTGGAAAGTCCTTTGGATTCAAGTAACTCGATCGCGAACGGGTTTACCATGCCGGAAGGATGACTGCCTGCGCTAAATGTTCTGAATCGGCCCTTGCCCCAATGCTCAAGCAGTTTTTCAGCCATGATGCTGCGGGCCGAATTGCCGGTACAAAGAAACAATACAGTAT
Source organism: Novimethylophilus sp. (assembly GCF_036504375.1). Lineage (NCBI taxonomy): Bacteria > Pseudomonadati > Pseudomonadota > Betaproteobacteria > Nitrosomonadales > Methylophilaceae > Novimethylophilus > Novimethylophilus sp. The sequence continues at coordinate 7,440 of NZ_DASXVH010000103.1, read as the reverse complement.
AAATTTTGCCTTGCATGATGAACTTCTTTCGTCGATGAATAAATTACGGGGCGCAGCAGCTATTGCCCGTTTGCAAATTGCACATCGGAACAGTCGCAGACGCTCGACTGTACGCAATTTTCCGCTTGGCCTTGACAGCAGTTTTCGGTGAGATAAGCAAGCACGCCGTTCATCATGGCGTAATTTGCCATGTAAATGATCTGCGTACCTTTGCGTTGCGTGCTGACGAGCCCGGCATGCTTTAACTGCTGCAGATGGAAAGACAGCGTAGCGTTGGGGATGCCCAGCTGCTCGCCTATCTTCCCCGCAGGCATGCCGCCGTCGCCCAGCGGGACCAGTAGGCGAAAAATGTCGAGGCGGGTTTCCTGCGCCAGCGCATCGAGAGCCGTGACTATAATTTGTTTTTCCATATTTCCATTATTTTGGAAAAAATATGCCGTGTCAAGAAAAAAGCCGCAAGCACTTCGGGCGCTTGCGGCTTTTAAGATTTTACGCAGACCATCCCGGCGATTAGCCAGCGAAGTTTGAAGCGACAAAATCCCAGTTGACGATGCTCCAGAATTTTTCGACGTAACCCGCGCGGGCATTGCGGTAGTCGATGTAATAAGCGTGTTCCCATACATCGCAGGTCAGCAGCGGCTTGGTATCGCCCGTCAGCGGAGTGGCGGCGTTGCTGGTGGAAACCAGGTCGAGCGTGCCGTCTGCCTTTTTCACCAGCCAGGCCCAGCCGGCGCCGAAGGTAGCGATGGCGCACTGGGCAAAAGCCTTCTTGAATTCGTCGAACGACCCCCACTTGGCCTTGATCGCCTCGGCCAGCGCGCCGGTCGGCTCGCCGCCGCCGTTGGGCTTGAAGCCGTTCCAGTAGAAGGTGTGGTTCCACACTTGGGCAGCGTTGTTGAAAATGCCGCCGGAAGACTTCCTGATGATGTCTTCAAGGCTCAGGCTTTCGAATTCGGTGCCCTTGATCAGGTTGTTGAGGTTGGTGACGTAGGTCTGATGGTGCTTGCCATAGTGGAATTCGAGTGTTTCTGCGGAGATGTAGGGTTCCAGCGCATTCTTGGCGTAGGGCAGGTCGGGTAGTTTGTGTTCCATTATTTCTCCAGTCAACGGTTAAACGAGGTAAATTCGGAAATCGCTATTTTGCCATAAAGTTTGAGCGATTTTGTCGGTTATATGAGGCCAAAGCCGAGATACTGCTTAGCTTTTAGACTTTATTTTCTTGGCCCGCGGGTGAGCGGCATCGTAGACCTTGGCCAAATGCTGAAAATCCAGATGCGTGTAAACCTGCGTGGTGGAGATGTTGGCGTGGCCCAGCATTTCCTGTACCGCACGCAAATCGCCGCTGGACTGCAAAACGTGCGTAGCAAAGCTGTGGCGCAGGGTATGAGGGTGGATGTCGCCGGCGACACCCTGCCTCAAGGCCAAAACTTTAAGCCGGTATTGCACTGCCCGAGGACTAAGCCGGCGGCCGCGCTTGCTGACGAACAGCGCCACCTCATCCGGCCGGGCGAAAAGGGCGCGTTGGGGCAGCCATGCCCGGATCGACTCAATAGCGTAAGCGCCGACAGGAACGATGCGCGTTTTAGAGCCTTTACCGATGACCGTTACGGTAGCATCTGCGAGATCCAATCCGCTGACGTCAAGCCCGACCAGTTCCGCCAAACGTAAGCCAGAGGAATAGAACAACTCGCAAATCGCGCGGTCGCGCACCGCAAGATCGTCGTCCGCTTCGATTTGCACCAGGCGCGATGCTTGCTCGACGGACAAGACCTGGGGCAGCGTGCTGGGAGATTTGGGAGGGCGAACGCCAATACAAGGGTTAGAGCCGAAGCCGTGGCGCTGCGCCAGGAAATCGTAGAAACCGCGCCAGGCAGAGAGGCGGCGGGCGATGCTTTTGCCAGACAGCCCCTTGCCGTGCATCGCAGCGACATAACGCCGGATATGGGTGGGCTGCAGGGCCGTTACCGGCGTATCGCCAGCAAAGTCGAGCAGGATTTTCAGGTCGCGCGCGTAGTTTTCGCGGCTGAGCTGACTTAGCCCACGCTCAAAGGCGAGATAAGCGAGATAATTATCCAGCAGCTCCAAGTTTTCCAGAAGCTCTAGTTAAACGATATAGCGCAACAGTGCGACGCTCACCAACTCGCCGATGCGCTTGAGGTAGAGCGTGCCCATCTCGGGATAGAAGCGCCGCTCGTCCTCGCTTGCCATCACCAGCAGGCCGAAGGCATTTTCTCCGCGTAGCGCGACCATCGCAAACGACTTGAGCGGAGCGCCGATATCGCCGAACCAGTTGCTGATATCCAGACCCGGCCGATGGCCGCAGTAAGGCGTGGTCAGGCCGCCCGCCCAATTACGGATTTCGGCATCGACGTCGTTGAATTCTTCGCTGCCGGCATCGTCATGGTTTTGCGGCGCGGCCCACAGCCGCAGGGCGACATGCGGAACCTGGAAGTCTTCGCTCAGATTGTGCGTGACTGTGGCTACCAGCGCATCGAAATTGCGGACAGAAAGCAGGCCGAGACTGAGACGATGCACACGTTCGCCGATGGCATCGTTTTCTTCGCCAAACTGAATCAGTTCGCCGAGCTTCAATTCCAGTACGCGAATTTTGTCGCGTTGGGCAACCTGTTGGCGTTCTACCAGCGATACCGCAACACCGCCGTGCTGGCTGGGCAGCACAATCTCGGAAAGCAGATAGGCATTGCGTGAAAAAAATTGCGGGTCCGTACGCAAAAATTGCGCGACATCCTGATCGTTAAGTTCCATTCATGCTCCCAGTTCGATTTCACCATTGAATACTACCATCGCAGGTCCGGTCATCAACACCGGTTGGCCCTCGCCTTGCCAGCGGATGACCAGATCGCCGCCGCGCGTGGACACCGTGACGCAGGAATCAAGCAGGGCGCGCGTGATTCCGGCCACCGCCGCGGCACAGGCGCCGGTACCGCAAGCCAGGGTTTCCCCGGCGCCGCGTTCGAACACGCGCAACCTGATGTGCCCGCGGTCGACGATTTGCATGAAACCGGCATTGACGCGCTGCGGGAAGCGCGCATGCCGTTCGATCAGCGGCCCCTGCGATTCGATCGGGGCGTTATCGAGGTTAGCCACCAACTGCACCGCATGCGGATTTCCCATAGACAGCGCGCTGATTTCCACCGACTCCGCACCGAGGTCAAGTTGATATGTGAGCGCACGCTTATCCGTAATGAAAGGAATGGATTCAGGCCCGAATTGCGGTGCGCCCATGTTGACAGTGACCAGCCCATCCACTTCAAGTCGCGGCAATATAATGCCGTTCGCGGTTTCTACACGGATTTCAGTTTTATCGGTCAGGCCTTGATCGTGCACGAAGCGCACGAAACAGCGGGCGCCGTTGCCGCACTGTTCTACCTCTCCGCCATCGGCATTGAAAATACGGTAGCGAAAATCGTTATCCGGCAGGCTGGGCTTTTCCACCAGCAACAGCTGGTCGCAGCCGACGCCGAAATGGCGATCGGCGATGCGGCGTATCTGTTCTGGGCTGAGATTGATGTTCTGGCGCACGCCGTCGATCACGACGAAGTCGTTGCCCAAGCCCTGCATTTTGGTAAATTGGAGTTTCATCATCAGTTTACAGGTGGTTTTGGTGCGCCGCGTGGGACCTTGTAACGGGGGTAGCTCCATAAATATTGTTCGGGACAACGCCTGACCAGCGCTTCGATAGCCGCATTAAGATCGGCTGCAGTCGCGCATATATCGAGCGGACTGATGTGAATGATATAGCCTTTTCCAGCTGGCAGACGCTCGCCGAAGGCCATCAGCACTGTGGCTCCCGTGGACGATGCCAGCTTGTTGACCAGTGTCATCGTATAGGCCGGGCGGCCGAAAAATTTTGCCCATTCCCCTTCGCCGACGCTGGGTACCTGGTCGGGCAGGATGCCTATCGCTTCGCTGCGCCTCAATCCCTGCAGCAGGCCGCGTACGCCTTTCAGGTTGGTGGGCGCCAGCGTGATCTGCCCGCGCCTGCGCCCGGCATGAATCAAAGGCGCGAGCCATGCCTTGCGCGGCGGGCGGTAGAGTACGCTGATCGGGTGCAGCGAAGCATAATACAGCGAGGTAATTTCAAAACAACCCAGGTGCGGTGTGAGAAAAATAATGCCGCGTCCGGCGGTTAGCGCCGCGTCTACATGCTCCCAGCCGCGGCATTCGCGCACCCATTGCAATACCTGTGCGTGCGGGCGAAACCAGATCGCGAAGGTTTCCAGCAGACCCTTGCCGGTTTCTGCGATGCTGCGGCGCAGTATGCGCCTATACATGGCACCGCCGGGACATAATCCGCTGGCGCGTAAATTGTTGCGCATCCTGTTAGCCGTTTTGGGCGAGCCTAAATACAGGCCCCACCCGGCAATACTTCCTATCAGGTGGATAAAGGCGAGAGGTAAGCGAGCGAACTGCCGTAACAACCAGGTAAGCACAGTTTTCTTTTATTGAACGGCGAATTTTGCTATTCTAGCAAGCTTTTATAAACATCCATATCTCCAGCACAGCCATGAGCGATTATCTATTTACCTCAGAGTCCGTTTCCGAAGGCCATCCGGATAAGGTTGCCGACCAGATTTCCGATGCCATCGTCGACGCTATCCTGGCACAGGACAAGCATGCCCGCATCGCGGCGGAAACGCTTTGCAACACCGGCCTTGTTGTGTTGGCCGGGGAAATTACCACCAGCGCCAATGTCGATTATATCAACGTGGCGCGCGACACCATCAAGCGCATCGGCTATGACAATACCGAATATGGCATCGACTATAAAGGCTGCGCGGTACTGGTGGCCTACGACAAGCAGAGCCCGGATATCGCCCAAGGCGTGAATAAGGCCTATGACGACACTCTTGACCAGGGTGCCGGCGACCAGGGCCTGATGTTTGGCTATGCCTGCAACGAAACGCCTCAACTCATGCCGCTGCCGATCTGGCTGTCGCATCGTATCGTCGAGCGCCAGTCGCAACTGCGCAAGGATGGCCGGCTCTCCTGGCTGCGTCCGGATGCGAAGTCGCAAGTAACGGTGCGCTATATCGACGGCAAGCCGGAATCGATAGACACCGTGGTGCTGTCTACCCAGCATGCGCCGGACATGACGCTGGAGCAGATCCGCGAAGCGGCCATCGAGGAAATCATCAAGCCGGTGCTGCCGAAAGAGCTGGTCAAGGGCGAGATCAAATATCTGGTCAACCCCACCGGCCGTTTCGTCATCGGCGGCCCGCAAGGCGACTGCGGCCTCACCGGCCGCAAGATCATCGTCGATACCTACGGCGGCGCGGCACCACACGGCGGCGGTGCTTTTTCCGGCAAGGATCCGTCCAAGGTCGACCGCTCCGCTGCCTACGCCGGGCGCTATGTAGCCAAGAACATCGTCGCCGCCGGGCTGGCCTCGCGCTGCCTGGTACAGGTGAGCTACGCCATCGGCGTTGCCAAGCCCACCAGCGTGATGGTGGATACCTTCGGCACCGGCAAGGTTAGCAACGAGAAGCTGACTGAACTGGTATTGGCGCATTTCGACCTGCGCCCCAAGGGCATCGTGCAGATGCTGGACCTACTGCGCCCGATTTATCAGAAGACCGCCGCTTACGGCCACTTCGGCCGCGACGAACCGGAATTTACCTGGGAGGCCACCGACAAGGCAGCGGCACTCAAGGCTGCGGCCGGCATCTAAATTTCACCACCCGCTGAGGGGCGCTGCGACCGGTTACCGGCCAGGCTCGGCGGGATGGCATCGTAACAACGGCGCCCGTTCATTTTTTGAGGAACTGACAAATGAACGCGGTTGCCAACTTTACCGACTTTAAAATCGCCGACATGTCCCTGGCTGGCTGGGGGCGCAAGGAAATCCATATCGCCGAGACCGAAATGCCCGGCTTGATGGCGATCCGCGAGGAATTCGCGGTATCCCAGCCATTGAAAGGCGCACGCATTACCGGCTCGCTGCACATGACGATCCAGACCGCGGTGCTGATCGAGACGCTGACTGCGCTCGGCGCCCAGGTGCGCTGGGCTTCATGCAATATTTTCTCCACTCAGGACCACGCTGCTGCCGCGATTGCCGCGGACGGCATTGCGGTGTTCGCCGTCAAGGGCGAATCGCTGGAGGAATACTGGGACTACACCCACCGCATTTTCGAATGGGCGGATGGTGGTTATTCGAACATGATCCTGGATGATGGCGGCGACGCCACGCTGCTGCTGCATCTCGGCGCGCGCGCCGAGAACGATAGCGCCGTGCTGGCCAATCCCGGCAGCGAGGAAGAGCGCGTGCTGTTCGCGGCGATCAAGGCAAAGCTCAAGCAGGATGGCAAGTGGTACTCCACGCGCCTGGCGCGAATCAAGGGCGTTACCGAGGAAACCACTACCGGCGTGCACCGCCTGTACCAGATGCATGCGCGCGGCGAGCTGAAGTTTCCGGCGATCAATGTCAACGACTCAGTGACCAAGTCCAAGTTCGACAACCTCTACGGCTGCCGCGAATCGTTGGTTGACGGCATCAAGCGCGCCACCGACGTGATGGTGGCGGGCAAGATCGCGGTGGTCGCCGGCTATGGCGACGTGGGCAAGGGCTCGGCCCAGGCGCTGCGCGCGCTGTCGGCCCAGGTGTGGGTCACCGAAATTGACCCGATCTGCGCATTGCAGGCGGCGATGGAAGGCTACCGCGTGGTGACGATGGAATACGCCGCCGATAAAGCCGACATTTTCGTCACCGCCACCGGCAATTACCACGTCATCACTCACGCCCACATGGCGAAGATGAAAGACCAGGCCATCGTCTGCAACATCGGTCACTTCGACAACGAAATCGACGTCGCTTCGATTGAAGGCTATGAGTGGGACGAGATCAAGCCGCAGGTGGATCATGTGATTTTCCCTGACGGCAAAAAAATCATCCTGCTGGCCAAGGGACGCCTGGTGAATCTGGGCTGCGGCACTGGCCATCCATCTTATGTGATGAGTTCGTCCTTCGCCAACCAGACGATTGCGCAGATCGAACTGTTTATGCGCAACGCCGATTACCCGGTGGGCGTCTATACGCTGCCCAAGCATCTGGATGAGAAGGTGGCGCGCCTGCAGCTGAAGAAGCTCAACGCGCAGCTGACCGAACTTACCGACCAGCAGGCGGCCTATATCAACGTGTCCAAGGCCGGGCCCTACAAGTCGGAACACTACCGGTATTAAGAGCCTGTTTCGGTAGGAAACGAAAGATGCGTTTGAACACAAAAGGGATGGATGCAAGGCGCAACGCGCAGCCAATGGTTGTTCCATTAGCAAGCGGTGCAACGCCGCAGACGCCATTTTGTGTTCAAACCCCTGCTTTGGGTTTTGGTTATCACGGGGCCGGCCATGCATTGCGCGCATGGCGTTGTTACTCGCCGCTCGTTTGGAATATAACCAAACCGCGCGGCTCTCGCCTAG
>NZ_DASXVH010000102.1:0-4546 GCF_036504375.1 Novimethylophilus sp. | reverse complement strand
TGCCCGGACAATCCGGGCAATGGGGAGGCATCGCCCGCGACAACCGGAAATTCATCAACGCGGTTTTCTGGATATTGCGAACTGGCGCGCCGTGGCGCGATCTGCCCGCGAGCTACGGCGACTGGAAGAATGCTCACCGTCGATTTTGTCGCTGGCGTGACCGGGGAATATGGGAGGCGCTACTGGAACAACTCATTGATGCGCCGGATTTTGAATGGCTGATGATTGATGCCAGCCACTGCAAAGTGCATCCGCACGCAGCAGGCGCGCGTGGTGGCAACCAAGGCATGAGCCGCACAAAAGGGGGCTCAATACCAAGATACATCTGGCCGTGGAGCCATGGTATGCCGATCCGAGTCATTGCTACAGAAGCTACCCGCGCAGAAAGAATCGATACCACTCCCCACTAAGTTTCAATCTTCGCTGCTGCGTGGGGTAATCGACATGAATCAGCCCGAAACGTCGGGCATACCCTTCTGCCCACTCGAAGTTATCAAGAAGACTCCAGGCAAAATATCCCTGCACCGGAATCCCTTTGGCAACTGCATCCCTGAGCGCCGCCAGATGCCGCACCAGATAACTGCGCCGAGTGAAATCATCGATACGGCCTTCATGGTTAGCAACGTCATCGTAAGTTGAACCGTTCTCGGTAACGTACATCCGCGCTGGCTGGTAATCCCGGGCAACACGCTCCAGCAAGGTCACCATGCCTTCCGGCGAAACCTCCCAACCAAAGTGAGTACGCTCGACATTTTCCAGTTCGATTACGCGCGTGGAGATCGGCCCATCCCCGGACGCATCAGCGACGGTTTCCGGGAAGTAATAGTTCACGCCCAGAAAGTCCGTCGGCGTGGCGATGGTCGCCAGATCACCCTCTCTGACCTCAGGCGCATCCTTGCCGCACAATTGCCAGATGTCGGCCGGATAGCCACGGCCATACAGAGGATCAAGAAACCAGCGGTTACGCAGCCCATCGTGCCGCTTCAACGCTTGCCGATCCGCCTCGCTGTCGCTGGATGGGTGCAACGGATGCAGGCTCAATGCGATCCCGATGCTCGCTCCGGGGATGTTGTGCCGAATGGCAGGAATAGCCATGCCATGAGAGAGCAACACGTGATGGCAGGCCTGCAGGGCCGTGCCGAAATGCTTCAAGCCTGGCGCATGCACGCCCTCGTAATGCCCCAGAAACGCGCTGCACCAAGGCTCATTGTGCGTGATCCAATTTTTGACCCGATCACCAAGATTCCGGCTCACCGCGTCAGCAAACTTCGCGAAGGCGTATACCGTGTCGCGATTCGCCCAGCCCCCCTGTTCCTGTAAGGTTTGCGGCAAATCCCAGTGGTAAAGCGTGGGCCACGGCTCAATCCCGCGCTCCAGCAATCCGTCAACCAGCCGCGAGTAGAAGTCCAGGCCTTTGCGATTCGCCTGCGCACCGCGCCCATCGGGGAAGATTCTTGGCCAGGCAATTGAAAACCGGTAAGCATTCAGCCCCAAGTCGCGCGCATGATCCAGATCCTCTGGCCATCGATGATAATGATCACAGGCAACAGTGCCGCTGGACCCATCGCGAATCGCCCCAGGCATTTCGCAAAACTTATCCCAGATCGATGCACCACGACCATCGACGTCAACGGCTCCCTCAACCTGGTAAGCAGAAGTGGAGCAGCCCCAACGAAAGTCGTTGGCAAAGCTGTTCCGTTCCACGAGAGGAAGCGTATTAACTTTATTTTTTTTCATCATTCAGCGCAATTAGAATTTGCTTACATGTTGAAGGCGATTCTTCACGTTCCATCACCGAAACCTTGCCTGCCCTGCATCCTGCCAGAGAAGACAGTTTCACCCGAACATCATGAACGCCTACATTCCAATTGGAATGCTTTCCAATTATACTGAAAATACAAGGTGCATGTATTGCATGTTGTTGCCAGAACAGGATTACTTTGAGCATCCCCAATGTTAATAACAATCAAGCGAACATGATTGCATCCGGACTCATACTACTGCGACCCGCGACGCCGGCTGATGCAGAAACCATCGGCCGGATTCGCGTTTCAGCCTGGCGTGCCGCCTACCAGCCCTTCATGCCAGCAAGCTATCTGGCTTCTCTTGACCACAAGGCAAACATGGCCGATCTGCGTACAAAGCTAGCAACCCCTTCAAATGCTTTCAGATTAACTATCGCCGAGGTAGATGACCAGGTCGTGGGCTTTTCAATCGTCGGCACACCACGACACAATGCCCGTGAAGGTCACACAGAGCTTTGGGCGCTTAACGTAACACTGACGCACTGGCGAAAAGGCATTGGCCGCGCCCTGACGCTACAAGCAATCGGTGATTCCGCCGCCCATGGCTTCATCGGCATTGACCTCTGGTGCATTGTCGGCAATTTACCGGCGCAGGCAGCATACGAAAGCTGCGGTTTTATTCCGACAGGCATAGCGCGGGTATCCTCCGCCCTCACTGGATACCCGTTGCATGAAATTCTTTATGTGAAATCGATGCGTTAGCCACGCCACATGACCCCGACCCTTCGAGAGTTTCCCGACCACTTCGAAACCGAGCGCCTGCTGATTCGGTCTCCGCGCCCTGGTGATGGTGAAGCGGTATTTCATGGTGTGGTTGAAACACTTTCGCAGTTGCGTGCATGGCCCGCATCGCTGCCCTGGGCCATGGCCGAACCTGCCATTGCCGCCTCTGAAGCATTTTGTCGTGAAGGGCATTCCGCGTTTCTCGCCTGCAGGGATATGCCAATGCTGATGTTCTCAAAAACTGGAAATGACTTTGTCGGTGCGACCGGCCTGCACAATCCGGACTGGAAGGTTCCAGAATTCGAGATCGGGTATTGGTGTCGGCAGTCGTATCAGAGGCAAGGGCTCGTCACCGAGGCTGTAAATGGCATTACAGCATGGGCCTTTTCTGTCCTTGGCGCACGCCGACTATCCAGTCGCACCGACTCGGAAAACCCAGCGAGCCGCCGTGTTCTGGAACGGGCCGGGTTCAAGTTGGAGGGCATCATGAGCGAAGATCGGGTTTGGCCAGACGGCTCGCGCAGAAGCATCTGCATTTACGGGATCACGTCATGAGAAAGATCGATCAGAATCGCGCTTCTCCAATACGGGTGTTATTTATTGGAAATAGCTATACGTACTACAACGACATGCCATCCATACTGGCTGATCTTGCCCGAACTGCGAAGGATTTCTGCCTTATTGAAACGCATGCGGTGTCGTTCCCGTGGGGACCGCATGGCGGTCGGCAAGCGCTAGAACCGAACTGACGCTATATGACGATGATCTATCCCATCCGGCCCTTGCAGATCGTACCTGGCCGCTTGTGTTTTTTACTCCGTGATAATGGGAAAGGCACCAACCCGACCAATATCAACATTGCAGGGAAAACTATCGGATGAACACATGATTGACTTACATCATGTGGCGAAGACAGTTACAGGCACTCCAATCCAATCTGGTTAAATGATCACTATTCGCCCCTACCATCCGGCAGATGCCCAAGCTGTCGAGCACATCGTCACAGCCTGCACCCGGGAACTTCGAAAAGTGTATCGACCCAATCCCGATGCGCCCCCAGCATCACCCAGCACGTCCTCAGCTACAGAACGCCTCGTTGCCGTTGATGATGCCGGCCCCATTGTCGGGGTTGCCAAATTTGCACCTCGCACCTCCGCACTATATACGCAAGGCATCGCCGTGGCGCCCGACTACCGCAGACGCGGGGTAGCCGGCACACTGCTCAAACACATTTCAGCCCTGGCGGCCGACAGGCAAATCTCGCAGCTGGAACTCGCGACTATCAAGGAAACCGGAAACGTCAGCATATTCCTGCGTCTTGGATTTCTCGTCGTCGAGGAGCATCTTTCAGAACGTTTCGTAGGGGCAGATGGGCAAGCCGTCGCCGAAGTGATGCTGAAACGTCATGTGCCCTGAGAAACTGCTGAACAAGCCCTGATTCGTCATTCCGGCGAAGGCCGGAATCCAGTGTGCTAATGGGCTGGACACCGGCCTGCGCCGGTGTGACGGACTTATTCAGATCCCCCTGGCAAGGCAGGTACTGCGTGGGCACGGGGTCGTGCCCACCCTACATGACTTGCGGAAAAATGGAGGTATCAGCCCCATCTCTCGCGTACGGGGAAAAGGTTGGGGAGCGGGAAAAACGATTGCCTGAAACCATTCACAGGCATGTAAGACAACTACACCTTCACCACGGATGACCGCCAGGACATGCTCACCGGGAGCTTGCGCTTGACCGGGCGGGTTCCGCCGTAGCACTGGTTGAGCAACCAGTTGAGGGCACTGAGGGTCACTTCGCGCCAGGGAACATGAACCGAGGTGAGCCGGGGCGCGGAGTATTCGGCGGTGGGGGTGTCATCGTAGCCCATAACGGAAACGGTGTCGGGCACCGCGATGCCAGCCTCTTGCAGCCGGGCAATGGCGCCAACAGCCATTTCATCATTGGCACAGAAGAGCGCGGTAAATTTCAGCCTGGAAGCCAGCAATGTGCCGACCGCAGTCCAACCGCTTTCCGGCGA
>NZ_DASXVH010000101.1:0-8707 GCF_036504375.1 Novimethylophilus sp. | reverse complement strand
ATTTGAACAAAAGCCTGCAGACTTTCCCAATGCATTATTCCATCCCTCTCATATCCTGCACCCAGCCGGCTTCGCGCTCACGCTCCAGAATCACGCAGCGCACCCGCATCAGCACCACGGCGATGGTATACATCCAGAAGCCGACCGCCATCACCAGCATGCCGAGCAGCATGGTATGCGCCATCGCCGGCGCCTTGGTCATGCTGATCGTAGCGCCCTGATGCAACGTGTTCCACCATCTGACCGAAAAATAAATGATGGGCACGTTGATCACGCCCACCAGCGCAAACACCGCGCTGGTGCGGTCGGCGCGGCGCCGGTCGTCGATGGCCGACTGCAGCGAGATATAGCCAATGTACAAAAACAGCAGGATCAGCTCGGACGTCAGCCGCGCGTCCCATACCCACCATGCACCCCACATCGGCTTGCCCCACAGCGACCCCGTCAGCAGCGCCAGAAAAGTGAACAGCGCTCCGGTAGGCGCCAGGGCGGAAGCCATCATCGCCGACAGGCGGGCATTAAACCCCAGGCTCAGGGCAGAATACCCAGCCATGAGAACATAAATGAACATCGACATCCATGCCGCGGGAACGTGGAGGAAAATGATGCGATAGGCCTCGCCCTGCTGGAAATCGGTGGGCGCAACGAAAAAACTGATATACAGGCCGGCAGCGATCAATAGTACCGCGGCGGCTGAAAACCAGGGGATCATCCTGCCCGCCAATGGGAAAAACGCCGGCGGCGAAGAGTATTTGAACCAGTTGATTTTGCTCATCAGAGAGCCTATTCAGTAGGAAACGAATGTGCGCCGGCCATGCATTGCGCGCAGGGCCAGGCAAGAGCCGCGCGGTTTGGTCATCCAAACAAGCGGCGAGTAACAACGCCATGCGCGCAATGCATGGCCGGCCCGGAGGGTTTGAACACAAAAGAGCGTCTGCGGCGTGGCACCGCTTGCCAATGGAACGACCATTGGCTGCGCGTTGCACCTTGCCTCCATCCCCTTTGTGTTCAAACGCATCTTTCGTTTCCTACTGAATAGGCTCTCATTCCAATGCGATACGTAATGCAGCCGCTGCGGCATAAGGCGCGAAAACCGCCGAAACCGCAAGCATCGCGCCCACCAGCGATAGCCCGGCTTGCGCACCTAATCCGGCGGCGCTCGCCGTCACTGCTCCAGCGCCAAAAATCAGCACCGGGATATACAGCGGAAGCACCAGCAACGCCACCAGCACGCCGCCGCCACGCACCCCCAGCGTCAGCGCCGCGCCTATCGATCCGATCAGGCTCAGCACCGGCGTACCCAGCAGCAGGGAAACGGTGAGCACCAGAATTTCCCTGCCCGACAGGTCGAACTGCAAACCCAGCACCGGCGCCAGCACCACCAGCGGCAGCCCTGATATTAGCCAGTGGGCGAGCGTCTTGGCGATGATGGTCATGATTAACGGTTGAGGAGAAAGCAACATTTGTTCCAAAGTGCCGTCAAGATGATCCGCCGCGAACAGACGGCCCAGCGACAGCATCGTCGACAGTAATGCTGCTACCCACAGCACCCCGGGCGCGACCGCGCGCAGCATCGCAGGTTCCGCCCCCACTCCCAGCGGGAACAGGCTGGCGGCGATCACGAAAAAGAAAATGACCGAGGCCACATCCGCGCTGCGCCTTGCCGCCAGCAGCAGATCGCGCCGCAACAAGCTCAGCCATATCGACTGGCCGTTCATGCGGCCAACTGCACGATGTGCATGCGTTGGGATGCGATGCCAGGCTGTTGATGGGTAGTCAGCACCACCATTCCGCCCGCGCCGAGGTGCGTTTCTATATGCCTCTCCAGCAGTGCCGCAGCTTCAACGTCCAGCGCATTGAAAGGCTCATCCAGAATCCACAATACGGCATGACTCAGCCACAGACGCGCCAGCGCCACCCGCCGACGCTGCCCCTGAGACAACACGCGTAGCGGCAAGTTCGCACGCCCTTGCAACCCCACGGCTGCCAGCGCAGCCTGGGCTTGCGCAACGGTTACCGGCTGCCCGGCCAGAGCCTGTGCCACCCGTAGATTTTCCAATGCGCTCAGCTCATCCTTGACCGCCGGATGGTGGCCGATATAAGTGATCTGCGCAGCGTAATTCTCGCGCAGCCCCCGAATGTCTTCGTCGTCCCAGGTAATCCTTCCGGAAGCCGGCGGCGTCAAACCGCAGAGCATGCGCAGCAACGATGTCTTGCCGCTGCCATTCGCGCCTTTGATATGCAGCAACACGCCACGCTCAAGCGTGAAATTGAGGTTGCGGAACAGAGCGCGCCCACCGCGTTCGCATGCCAGATCATGTGCAGCTAGCATGATCCGGCTGCAAGACTGGATGCTGCTGACATCGGGGTAGCGAAAAACCTGCAGAAACTGCTTTCAAGAATGATCATTGGATGATTTCCGGAGCACGATGCCCCGGTCGAATTTTATCTGGAAATCCATCAAAAGCAACCGACGGCTCTTATTTAGCATGGCATATTTTTAAATAAATAACCCGATAATTATTATCAAATATTTGCGGCTTATATATGCAAACCATTGGAATTGAGAGCTGCGTTTGAGGTATCCTTTCAAATGGGGAACCGTAGCAGCTTAAGCAAGGCAGCATCGGCCGAATCCCATAAAACCATTTCCATGACATGGCTAATTAAGGATATTTGGATTTGAAAATGGTCATCAAAGACCAAACAACCGCCTCCGGCAATTTGAACGGCGACCGGGATCGAGATGCTACCGCAGCCGCCGCAACGCCTGCGCGTGGCAACGGCATGTCTTTGCGCACAAAGGGCATCTGGATGCTGGCGCTTTTCATCATCTTCATCATCTTCACCAGCTTCATCATCGACAAGGAACGCAGCGAACTCAGTAACGATACCGCGCAAATCCAGGCAGTACATATTGCCGAAGAAACCCAGTTCAGCCTGTATATGTCGGTTGCCAGGGCTGTCCTGATTGTGAATGAAAACCATGGCAATAAAGACACTTCGGCCGCAGCGCGCCGCATCGCGATCGAGATCGATGCGATATTGGCCGGGCTGAACGGATTGGTCGCCTCACACTCGAGCATAGCCAACGACATCGCCGCGTTGCAAAAAAACCTCACCGACCTGGACAGTCACCCCTCGCTTGTCGTCATCATCGACGTGCGCAACAACCTGCACCAGCTGATTATCGATCTGAGCGACATCAGCGCGATGCACAGGAAAGCCGAGTCGTTCTGGATGACACAGTACAACCGCACATTCCAACGCCTTTCGCTGGAATGGACGCTGTTCGCTATTTTCGGCGTCGTCACCCTGGGCAGCCTGGTCATGATATTCATCACCCGACTGGCCTGGGATATCCGGCGCGTGCAGGACCGCGCCTTGCAAATCGTCGAAGGTTACCGCGGTGAGCCACTGGCGGTTACCCGGAATGACGAACTCGGTTCGCTGATGGAGGGCATCAACCGCATGCAGCTGGAATTGCGCCAGCGCGAAATACAGGTGGAACTCAGCCGTCAGCAGCAATTTCACAAGGAAAAAATGGCCGCCGTCGGTTCGCTCGCCGCGGCTGTGGCGCATGAAATCAACAATCCGCTTTCCGCCATTGTCGGACTGTCGCAGGGCATGTCCGACCTGAAAGCGTCCAATCAGTGCAACGGAGGACAAGGCGTCTGTCAGCCGGAAGCCTTGCAGGTGCAAGCCCGCCGGGTGATGGAAATCACGCGCCAGATATTCGAGTTTTCCGCGCCCCAATCGGCAGAAGCCAAATTGCTGGATTTGAATAACCTGATCAGCAGCACGGCCAAGTTCGTCAGTTTCGACCGCCGTTTCCGCTCCATCGACCTGGTGCTTGCGCTGGATCCTCAGCTGCCCGCGGTATACGCCGTGGGCGACCATATCACCCAAGTACTGATGAACCTGCTGATCAACGCCGCCGACGCTTCGGACGGCAGGGCCGAACCCAGGCCGCGCGTCGTACTTTCGTCGCATCGCGACGAGTGCGGCGTAGTCATTACCGTAGCCGACAACGGTCCCGGAATGGAGCCCGCCATCCTCACCCGGGTATTTGAGGAATTCTTCACCACCAAGCCCCCCGGAAAAGGAACCGGGATCGGACTGGCCGTATCGAAATCATTAATTGAAGCAGCCGGCGGCAGTATCGCGATTGCCTCCGAACTTGGCGCCGGCACCACGGTCACGATCAAGCTTCCCGCAACCACCCCAGACATCGACCACATCGAGGAGAACAAATATGCACGTACTGGTAGTCGATGACGAAGCCGCCAACCGGCAGATCCTTTCGACCCTGATAGCACGCACCGGTTATTCGGTCGACGTCGCCGCAGGCGTAAAAGACGCCTCCGACAAACTGTCCAAGGGCGATGTGGACGTCGCCCTGTGCGACATCCGCATGCCCGACGGCGACGGTATCGAGTTGGTCCACAAGTTCAGGACGTCTGGGTCGGGGATCGATACGCAATTCATCATGGTGACCGCATTCGCCTCGATGGAAACCGCGGTGGAAGCGCTGAGAGCGGGTGCCACCGACTACATCGTCAAGCCGATCAACGAAGAAGACATCCTGCACCGGCTGGCCCAGGTCGAAGTCATGCGCGGCCTGCGCGAAGAAAACAAAGCCCTGCGCCGGCTGGTTGCCGGCGACCGCAGCCTGTACAAATTCACATCGCCGGCGATGCAGGAAGTAGACCGCCTGATCAGCAAGGTAGCCGGTACCAACAGTACCATCCTGATCACCGGCGAGAGCGGCACCGGCAAAGGCATCGCTGCCCGTGCCCTCCATGAGCAAAGCCCGCGCGCCGCCTTCCCTTTCATTCCGGTGAATTGCGGCGCCATTCCCGAAAATCTGCTCGAAAGCGAATTTTTCGGCCACACCAAAGGCGCTTTCACCGGGGCGGACAAGGCGCGCAAGGGCCTGTTTTCCCAGGCCGATCGGGGCACGTTGTTCCTCGACGAAATCGGTGAAATGCCGATGCATCTGCAGACCAAGCTGCTGCATGTGATCGAAGACAAGCAAGTGCGTCCGCTGGGCAGCGAGCAGACGCGCAGCGTAGACACCCGGATCATCGCGGCGACCAACCGCAATCCGGAAGAGATGGTGAAGGAAGGAAAATTCCGTGAAGACCTCTATTTCCGCCTGAGCATGTTCCATATCCGCATGCCGCCGCTACGCGAGCGCGGCAGCGACATCAACGGCCTGATACAGCATCTCCTGCACAGCGCCGGGGGCACATGGGCCGGGGAGGCCATGAAGCTCGACGCGGATGCTCATGATATCCTGCAATCCTATCACTGGCCCGGCAATATCCGGCAGCTGGAAAACGTCGTCAATCGCGCGAACATTCTCGCCGACGGCGGCTGTATCACCCTGGCCGACCTGCCGCCGGAAGTCACGCGCCACAGCACCAGCCCGAGCTCCATTGGCACGGTTGTTGCTCAAGAGGGAGGGTTACGAGACCAGATGCGCCAAGTCGAGGCTTCATTAATCGCCAAAGCGTTAAGTGACGCCGGCGGCGACCGCAAGGATGCGGCGCAAAGACTGGGAATCGGGCTTTCCAGCCTGTATCGGAAACTGGAAGAATTATCAGATTTGGTAAACACCGACCACGGATGACAGCAGGGGCTGATTACAGTCCCGGATTGGCATGAAGACAAATGATGAATAAATCGAGCCGCATGTTATGGCCGGCAGCGCTTCTGTGCTGGTCATCATTGCTTTTTGCAGGCCCTGCCGAAGACTATGAAACCGGTTACAAGGCCTTCAATTCGGGGAATATCGCGGATGCGATGGCGCCGCTAAGGCACGCCGCAGATGGCGGGCATGCGGCCGCCCAGGCGTTGCTCGCCTACATTCTTAACGGCGCCGAATTCAACGAGGAAGCCGCCGCCTACTATCGAAAATCCGCGGAGCAGGGAAATTCCGACGGCGAGTTCGGCCTGGGTTCGATGTATGCGATCGGTGAAGGCGTTCCGCAGAGCTTCGTCGAGGCTCGCAAGTGGGTGATGAAATCAGCCAGCCAGGGCAACAAAAACGCCATCGCAATGTTGGCGCAATCCTATATCAGCGGCGGCTTGGAGTTCGACGAAGCCGCGCGTCACGGGCCCGAAGCCTTGGCTTGGATCAAACGTGCTGCGGAATTTGATTATCTACCGGCGCTGATCAATCTCTCCACCGCTTATCGCACCGGCCAGTACGGGCTCGCGGTCGATCCAGCGATGGTGGAAAGCCTGAATGCCAGAATCAGCAAGGTGCGGGAGCAAAAAAACAGCGAGCCCAAGCCCGCTAAAAAGTGAATCGGAGTTCGACCATGCGGAATTTATCTTTTTCTTTGGTGCGACGCGTACTGCTGCCGACCGTTTTTGCATGTCTATGGTTGCCCGCAGCAGCTTCTGCCATGGACGTGATTAACGGCAAGCGCCTGTATGTGGCCAACTGTGCGGGCTGCCACGGCAGCGACGGCCAAAGCGTAATACCCCAGGCGCCTAGTTTCGCGCGGGGCGAGCGCCTGCAGCAGGCCGACTTCACCCTGGTCAACTTCATCAAAACCGGCTCTCAAACGCATCCCCCATTCCTCGGCATCATTGTCGAGAAGGAAATGTACGATGTGGTGGCTTACCTGAGGATTATCCGTTAATGCCTGCAAAACTCAATCTCGCCGTCACCGCGCTCGTTTTCTCGGTCAATGTGCTGGCAGCTGCGCCCCTTCCCGCCGCAGGTGGGAACGAACATGTGATCGACACCTTCGAGGTAGGGCCGGACGTTTATGTGCGGGCACTGACTGTGGAAAAATCGACCAATACCATGTGGGTAGGCACCTCTGCGGGCGTGCATGAGATCGACATCAAGACCACCCAGCCGCGCAACACTTTCACGCGCCAGAGCGGACTCGCGAACGAGTATGTATTTGCCGTGGGCATCGACAGCAAGGGCTATAAATGGTTCGGCACCGATGCCGGTGGTGCTTCGCGTTACAAGGACGGTCAATGGAAGACTTATTTCCCGATGCACGGCCTTGCGGACTACTGGATTTATGCCTTCGCCAATGACAAGCGCGGCGACCTGTGGATAGGTACTTGGGCAGGGGCCAACCGCTTCGACATCAAGACCAAAAAATTCACGACTTACGTCAAGGAACTCATCAACGAATGGGTCTACGGCATCGACGTGGATGCGCAGGGCCGCGTATGGTTCGGCACCGAGGGCGGCGTGTCAATGTTCGACGGCAAGACCTGGAAGTCGTGGACACACAAGGACGGCTTGGGCGGCCCAAACCCGAACAACCTGCCGGCCAGCCCCAATACCGGCCTCGGCACGCGCTCGCGCCATAACCTCACCACACAAGTCGCGGGTTTGCCGAGCTACAACCCGAATTATGTCTTTTCGCTGATCGCGGCTCCGGATGGCACCATCTGGGCCGGCACCTGGGGCGGTGGCGTATCGCGCTATGACGGTACCGCCTGGACCAGTTTCACCACGCGCGACGGCCTCGCCGGAAACGTCGTGTATTCGATGATGCGTGATTCCAACGGCGTTTTCTGGTTCGGCACGGACAACGGCGTATCGCGCTACGACGGCAAAACCTGGCGCCAATTCGGCACCAAGGAAGGCTTGCTCGACAACAACGTCTACGCCCTCGCAATAGCCCCGGACGGCATTGTATGGGTAGGCACCAAGCGCGGGGTCGCGCGCATAGGTAAAACCAAATAGCAGCAGCCGTTCAGCGAATCAAATTACGAGGAAAAACATGCAAGTTGGACACAAGACAGTAGCGGTTTCCGTCATCGTCGTCGCGGGGCTGGTGGCGGGAGCCTATTCGGTAGGCAAGAAAAACGCCTTGCCTGCAGACCCGCCCATGCCGGCCCATGCCGCACCTGCTGCGGCGCCGGCAGCCCAATCCACGCATGAAGGCAAGGTCACCGTCGACCCCACGCGAAAATTTACCCATTTCCGTGTCGGCGACAAGAACGTCAAATCCATCTATGCCGACGGCAAGGTGATGTGGATAGGCACCTCCGGCGGCCTGATCCGTTACGACACGCAAAACGACACCTTCAAGCTGTTCGACGCACGCAATGGCCTGCTTTCCAATGGCGTGTTTTTCGTCGGCAGGATCAAGGGCAACATTGCCGTCGGCACTTACGGCGGCGGACTCACGATGTTGGACGAGGCCGGCAAGCCCCTGAAATCCTACAACATCCCCGAAGGCCTGGGCGATGCCTTCGTCTACGACATGGTCGAAGCGAAGAATGGCGACATCTGGATCGCCACCTGGTCCGGCGCCAACCGCATACGCGGCGGCGCACTGGATGACCGCAGCAAATGGGATTTATATACCGTCGAGAACACCAAGGGCGGCTTGCCCAACGATTGGGTATATGGCTTGTCCGAAGGCAGAAACGGCGACATATGGCTTGCCACCGAAGGCGGCATCGCACGCTTCGCCAGCAACAAATGGGAAAACTGGAACCACGCCAGAGGCCTGGGCGCGGACTACGAGAAAGTGAAGGATGCCATCGCCTACACCAGCGACCCAGGCAAAGCATCTTCGCACCACGCCCAGCAGAAAAAGGAAATGGGCCTGCAAGGCGTCAGCGTGGCTTACAACCCCAATTACGTGGTATCGATGGAAGTCGACCGCCAGGGACAGGTATGGGCAGGCACCTGGGGCGGCGGCCTGTCGCGTTT
>NZ_DASXVH010000100.1:0-12136 GCF_036504375.1 Novimethylophilus sp. | reverse complement strand
CGATGCCGACGTCGACTTCGTCGAAGATCATCGTCGGGGTTTCGCCCTGTTGCGCGGTGACGACGCGGATGGCGAGGCTGATGCGGGAGAGTTCGCCGCCGGAGGCGACTTTGGCCAATGGCCTCGGTTCCACGCCGGCGTGACCGGCGACGAGGAATTCAACCTGTTCCAGCCCGTGGGCGGTGCCTTCTTCCGAACGGTTGAGGGCGATGGCGAAGCGGCCGCCGGCGAGTGCCAGGCGCTGCATTTCGGTGCTGACTTTTTCGCCGAAAGCGCTTGCCGCTTGCGCGCGGCCGTGGCTTAAATCTTTAGCCAGGGTTTCATATCGTTGGCGGGCGGCGGTTTCTTCGCGCGCCAGAATGCCGTCGTCGCTCACGTCCTCCAGTTCGGCGATGCGGGCCTGCCAGCGTTGCAGCAGTTCGGGCAGTTCTTCCGGACGGCAGCGATATTTGCGGCCTGCCGCATGAATGGCCTGGATGCGCGCGTCGATTTCGTTGAGGCGCTCCGGATCGAGGTCGGCGCGGCCCAGGTATTTTTTGAGGAAACGGTCGGTTTCCTCGACCTGGATCACGGCGGGGTCCAGCGCGTCCAGTGCTTCCTGCAACGCGGGGTCGTAGTCCAGCAGTTCGCGCAATTTGTGCTGCACCGCATGCAACTGGCGCAATGCCGACGTTTCGCCCTCAGCCAGCAGTTCGCGGCTTTCCTCGCCACCGGCCAGGATGCTGGCGGCATGGGCGAGACGGCTGTGTTCCTGCTGCAGCGCTTCCCATTCTTCGGCGCTGATGTTCAATTGGCCCAGTTCGCGTGCCTGGTCGCGCAGTTCGGCCAGTTCTTCGACGTAGGTGGCAGCGTTGCGTTCCATTTCGATGCGGCGCATATATAGCTCGCGCCAGTGCCTGTGGCTGGCGGCGACGTCGGCAGCCAGCGGAATAAAGCCGCCGTAGGCGTCCAGCAGTTCGCGCTGCGTCGCCGATTTGAGCAGGGAGTGGTGCGCGTGCTGGCTGTAGATGTCGACCAGGAAATCGCCGGCTTCGCGCAATTGCTGCATGGTTGCCGAAGAGCCGTTGATGAAGCCGCGCGAGCGGCCGTCGGCATAGAGAATGCGCCGCAGCAAACAGGTTTGTGCGTCTGCCAGTTCATGCTCCACCAGCCACGCTTGCAGCGTCGGCAGTGCGCTGATATCGAATTCGGCGGTGATTTCGGCGCGTTCGCGCCCCGTCCGTACCATGCCCGCCTCGCCGCGCTCGCCTAGGGCCAGCGACAGCGCGTCGATCAGGATGGATTTGCCGGCGCCGGTTTCGCCGGTGAGCACGGTAAAACCTGCGGAGAAATCCAGCTCGAGCTGATCGACGATGACGAAATCGCGGATGGATAATGCATGCAGCATGGGGTCGTGTCCTAGCCCCAGTTCAGTTTTTTGCGCAGCATTTCGTAATGGCTATGGCCCAGCGGGTGCAGCAGGGTGATGGTCTTGTCCAGCCGTTTCACGATCACCTTGTCGCCCATGCTCAGTTCGGCGTGCAGCTGGCCGTCGAAATGCACACGGGCATCGTCGGCGTGCATCAGCGTGATTTCCACCGTGCTCGCGCTGTTGATCGCAACCGGACGGTTGGACAGGGTATGGGGGCAGATGGGTACCAGCGCGATGGCTTCCAGCGTGGGATGCAGCAGCGGTCCGCCGGCGGACAGCGCGTAGGCCGTGGTGCCGGTGGGAGTGGAGACGATCAGGCCGTCGGAGCGCTGGCGGTGCACATACTCGCCGTCTATCGTCAGCTCCAGTTCGATCAGGCGCGCCTGGCCGCCCTTGCTGATGACGATGTCGTTGAGTGCGCGGCCTTCGCTCAGCGCCTGGTTGTCGCGCACGATCTCCGCTCCCAGCAGGATGCGCTGCTCCACCGTGTATTGCCCATCGAGGATGCGTGCCACGGCATCCAGCATGCCGTCGGTGGAAATGTCGGTGAGAAACCCGAAGCGTCCGCGATTGACGCCGACCAGCGGCACATCGTCGTCCAGCAAGGCACGCGCGGCCGTGAGCATGGTGCCGTCGCCTCCCAGCACGATGGCAAGGTCGGAAATTCTGCCGACGTTGGCCATGTCGACGCGCGGTATGTCGTCGATGCCGAGTTTTTCTGCGGTAATGGATTCGATGGCGACCTCGATGTCGCGCCCATTGAGCAGGCCGGCCAGGGCCTGGACATAGTCCCGCATCCGCGGGTCCATGTATTTCCCGATCAGCGTGACTGCTGTGAAGAGTTTTTGCATGGGTGTCATTAAACCACAGATGCCTATCCCGAAAAAGTTGCGGCGCACCCCTCTGGAACTTGTCGGTATAATCCCCATCTACTAGTCACAACAAATTTTATGGAGCAGATTTTCCGTTTGTTTATGTCATCGGATTCTTCAAAGCAGCATTCCGCGCTGGGCTGGTATTTCTTTTTCGTTTACCTGATTCTGCTGTGGATCACCCGCGATACCGTCAGCTTCGCCGCCGCCAATTCGCAGGGAATCGCCGCTTCAGCCTTCCTTCTCAATGCTTTCCTCAGCTATAACGCGCTTTATCTGCTACCGTCGATTACGCTTACCTGGCTGGTTCGCAAGCTCACCGCATGGAAATGGCCGCAGAGCCGGCTCACACGCAATGCGACCGATACCGCCGCGGTTGCCACCGGCGCGCTGACGACCTTGTTCTTCTACGCCAACGTCAAGCTGTATGCCTTGTACGGCATGTTCGTCAATGGCTTCGTGATCAACCTCATCGTGACGCCAGGCGGAATCGAGTCGCTGGGCGGCAGCGAAGCCACCAATCTTGCCTTTACCTTGATCGCGCTTGGTTTCGTTATTGCGCATGCGGCGCTGCTGGCCGGGGTGAGGGCGGCTTCGCGGCGTACGGTATTTTTCGGGAACCGCGGCCGCGGTGTGGTGCTGCCGGTGATGATCGTGTTTCTAACCTCGACTACCGGCGATCGAGCCACTTATGCGTATTCGAGCGCACTGGGCGATTCGACGATGCTGTCTTATACCGATGGCATTCCCTATTACGTCGGATTCACTGCCCGCAGTTTTTTCAAGAAGCTGGGCTTAAAGGTCAACGCCAAGCAAAATAATCTGGCGGCGGGGAGCGAATCGGCCAGCAGCCTCAACTATCCCTTGCATGCGCTCAAGACCGAGCCGCCGGCAAAGCCTCTGAATATCATCTGGCTGGTGTCGGAATCGTGGCGCGCCGACACGCTGGACCAGGAGATCATGCCGGCCACCTGGGCGTTCGCGCAGCAGGCGCAGCGTTTTACCCACCATTTCAGCGGCGGCAACGGTACGCGCAACGGCATTTTCACGATGTTTACCGGCATTCCGGGAAACTACTGGCAGCCATTCCTCGAACTCAACCGCGGCGCGCCCGTCATCGATGTCCTGCAGCAGCAGAATTACCAGATGTCGCTGTATACCAGCGCCAGGTTCTCTTACCCGGAGTTTGATAAAACCATTTTCAGCAAGGTGCCGCCCGCACAGCTGCATTGGGTGGAAAGCGGCCAGGGCTGGCAGCGCGACCGGGAGAACGTGACCAGTCTGCTGAAATTCATCGACCAGCGTGATGCCAGGCGGCCGTTTTTCACGTTCATGTTTTTCGAGTCGCCGCATGCGCGCTATTATTTCCCGCCGGAAAGCGTCATCCGCACGCCTTACCGGGATGACATCAACTACGCCACCTTGAGCAAGGAGCAATTGCGCAACGATATTGTTCCGATCAAGAATCGCTATATCAATTCCGTGCACCACCTCGACAGCCAGTTCGCACGCGTGTTCGAGTATTTAAAGGCGCACGATTTGCTGGAGAATACTGTTGTGCTCCTGACCGGAGACCACGGCGAGGAATTCATGGAAGCCGGCTACTGGGGGCATAATTCGACGATTTCCGACCCCCAGGTGAGGACGCCGCTGGTGCTGTGGATTCCGGGCATGGCGCCCGCCGCACATGACAAAATGACCAGCCATCTGGATATCATCCCCACCCTGCTGCCGCTGCTGGGCGTCAAGAACCCGGTGCAGGATTACTCCGTCGGCATCAACCTGTTGTCGTCGGAGCAGCATGATCATGTGATCATTACCGCATGGACCGAGGTGGGCTATATTGACGACACGGTCAAGATCACCCTGCCCACCAGCGTGCAGGGCGGCGGCAGGCATGTGACCGATGCCTTTGATAAGCCGCTGGCACCGGAAGAAGGGAACAAATTGTTCGAGCGGAAGCAGTCCGGTTTGCTGGCGATGATGAAGGAACTGGGCCGCTACAAGAAGAAGCAGGCTTCGCCTTGAATCGATCGGATCGATGATGCTGGATCAACGCGCACAGATTCTTCTCAAGACCCTGGTCGAACACTACATCGGCGACGGTCAGCCGGTCGGCTCGCGCACGCTGGCCCAATGCTCCGGCCTGGAACTGAGCCCGGCCAGCATACGCAACATGATGGCCGACCTGGAGGGCATGGGTTTCATCGCCAGCCCGCATACTTCCGCCGGCCGCATTCCGACGCCGCGCGGCTACCGCCTGTTCGTCGATACCCTGCTCACGGTGCGGCCGCTGGAGAGTGCCGAAATCCAGCGCCTGGAACACAAACTGCAATCGCCAGATCCGCAGGAACTGATCGACTCCACCGCCAAACTGCTGTCCGAACTCACCCGCTTCGCCGGTGTGGTGATGATCCCCAAGCGTCGCGGCGTGGCGTTCCGCCAGCTGGAATTCGTGCCGTTGTCGGACAAGCGCATCTTGCTTATTATCGTGGCTGCCGACGGCAACGTGCAGAACCGCATCATCACCACCGGGCGGGCGTTCACTTCCGTCGAACTGACGCAGGCAACCAATTTTTTCAACCAGCATTTCTCCGGCCAGACCTTCGACGAAGTGCGCCAGAAACTGCAGGCGGAGCTCAAGCGCATGCAGTCGGACATGACCCGGCTGATGACTGCCGCGCTGGAAACCAGCGACAAGGCCAAGAGCGACGACGACGGGCTGGTGCTGGCGGGCGAAAGCAAGTTGTTCAATGTGGCGGACTTGTCTTCCAACGTCGCGTCGCTGCGCAAACTGTTCGAGGCGTTCGAGAACCGCGCGTCATTGCTGCAGCTGCTGGACAACAGCCAGCGCGCCGAGGGCGTGCAGATCTTCATCGGCGGCGAATCCGGTTATTCGCCACTGGACGAATGCAGCATGGTTACCGCGCCTTACGAGGTGAACGGCGAGGTGGTCGGCACGCTGGGCGTGATCGGCCCCACGCGCATGGCTTACGAGCGGGTGATCCCCATCGTGGACATTACCGCCAAGCTCCTTTCCAACGCTTTGTCGACCCACTGATCGATGTCCGCTTACCTGCCCGAGCCGCCTTATACCCACGGTACCGCTCCTCGCGTCGGCGTCCTGCTGCTTAACCTGGGCACGCCGGATACGCCGACGCCGCAGGCATTGCGCCGTTATCTCAGGCAGTTCCTCGGCGACCGCCGCGTGGTGGAGATTCCGCGCGCGCTCTGGTGGCTGGTCCTCAATCTCGTCATCCTCAATATCCGGCCGAAAAAATCCGCCGAAAAATATGCCAAGATCTGGAGCAAAGATGGCTCGCCGCTGCTGGTGCACACAGAGCGCCAGGCCAAAATGCTGCGAGGCTATCTCGGCAACCGTTTCGGCCAGCCGATCGAAGTCGAAGTGGGCATGAGCTACGGCGATCCTTCGGTGGAATCGGCCATTGCCAAATTACGCGAACGCGGCTGCGACCGCATCCTGGCGTTCCCGCTGTACCCGCAATATGCCGCCAGCAGCACCGGGTCGGCGTTGGATGCGGTGTACCGCGTCATGCTCCGCTTGCGCTATCTGCCTGAACTGCGCGCCATCCGCCAGTATCACGACCACCCGGCCTATATCGCCGCGCTGGCGGAAAGCGTGCGTCGCTACTGGATGGAGAGCGGCAAGCCGGACAAACTCGTCATGAGCTTTCACGGCGTGCCCCGCTATACGTTGGACAAAGGCGACCCCTATCACTGCTTCTGCCAGAAAACCGCGCGCTTGCTGGCCGAGGCGCTGGGGCTCAACCAGCAGCAGTACCAGGTATGCTTCCAGTCGCGCTTCGGTCGCGCCGAATGGCTCAAACCCTATCTGGCGCAGACGCTGGCGGAGCTCGGCAAACAGAAAGCCGGTCGCGTCGATGTCATCTGCCCGGGTTTTTCCAGCGATTGCCTGGAAACGCTGGAAGAAATCGCGATGGAAGGCAAGGCCACATTTATCGGCGCCGGCGGCAGAGAATATCACTACATTCCGGCGCTGAACGAGCGCGACGAATGGATACACGCGATGGTGGACATCGTGCGCGGCCATCTGCATGGCTGGATCGAGCCGGAACATGCCCCGGCCCCGGCGGAAATGGAGCAGTCCAGACTACGCGCACAAGCGCTGGGTGCGAAACTCTAAATGGCCTGGAGTCGTTTGACCGGCGCGCCTTGCCGGATGCTGGCCGTATTATTCCTGGCGACGCTGGCGATTTATTTCTGGGGCCTGGGCAGTATTCCGCTGCTGTCTTTTAATGAAGCCCGGCGCAGCGTGCCGGTGCAGGAAATGCTCGCTTCCGGCGACTGGCTGGTGCCCACGCTCAACCATCACCTCTACATCAGCAAGCCGCCGCTGCTGTACTGGCTGGCCGGCATTCCGGCATGGCTGTTCAATTCGGCTTCCGAATGGATAGTGCGTATGCCGTCGGCGCTGGCGGCGCTGGCGATCACCTGGCTGAGTTTTTTCAGCATGCGCCGCCGTTTCGGCCTGACCCCGGCGATTTTCACCGTGCTGATCCTGATTACCAGTGCCGGCTTCACCGTCTTTGCGCGCCGTGCGGAAATCGAGATGCTGCTGGCGGCGCTGTGTTTTGGCAGCCTGCTGGCGGCTTTCGAATATATTTTCGGCAGGCGGGACAAGCGCTGGCTGGACCTCGCTTACCTCAGCCTGGGCCTGGCCTTGCTCACCAAGGGGCCGGTGGCGCTGCTGTTTTACATCCCGCCGTTGCTGGTGTTCTGGTGGCGCTATCGCCTGCCGGAAGCATTGGCTTGCCTGACCCACTGGCGCGGCTGGCTGATCGCTCTGGCCGTCGCACTGCCGTGGTATCTGATCATTTCGCTCAAGCTGGGCTGGGATATCTGGAGCCATGTCGTGGAAACCGATATCGCCGGCAAGGTCGGCAGATCCGCCGCCGATCCGCTGTACCAGTATCCGCTGTGGCTGATCGCGGATTTTCTGCCCTGGTGCCTGCTGGTGCTGGCCATGCCGCGCAAGAGCGTACGCCGGTGGCTGGCCACGCCGCAGAGCGGCTTCCTGCTGATCGCGGCCGTGGTGCCGGTGGTGATTTTTTCGCTGATTGCCAACAAGCATGCCAAATATCTGCTGCCGACCTACCCCGCGTGGGCGGCGCTGTTGGCGCTCACTGTCGCCGATTTCTATCATGCTTTGCGCGAGAAAGGCCGACAGGGCTTGCGATTGGCCGCGGTGATGCTGGTGCTGGGATTTTTCGTCTATTACGCCGTCGGCGAAACGCGCTTGCTGGCACATCGTCATGAGGCATTGCCGAAAATAGCCGCCAGACTTGCGAGCTATCCCGGCTTGCCGGTGTATGCCTGGCGCGATCTCGACCCGCGCGTGGTTTACTATCGCGGCGGGCCTGTCGCAGTGCTCAAGGACGCGGATCTGGACGCAAAGCTGCAGGCCAGGGAAAGCCTGGTGCTGTTCGTCGAGGATGCAGCGCCGGCGCAGGTGGCGGAGCACATGTGCCGCCTGGCGGAATTCGCCCCCTACCTGAAGAGCGGCCACAAGGCCACTATCTATGGCAGCGGAACGGCTTGCCCTTAAGCTATACTAACGTTTTATCGATAAAGCACTGAAAGACATGATAGTTATTACCGGCGGCGCCGGCATGATAGGCAGCATGATCGCCTGGCATCTCAATACCCGGGAGGGACGGGATGACCTGGTGATGGTCGACCGCTGCAAGCATCCCGAGCAGTGGCAGAACCTGTGCCACCGCCGCTACGCGGATTATCTCGACAAGGACGAGTTGCCGGAGTGGCTGGCGCGGAATGGCGGCAAAGTCACCGCGGTGGTCCATATGGGCGCGATCAGCGCCACTACCGAGCGCGATTTCAATCTGCTGGTACAGAACAACTTCCGCTACAGCCAGCAGCTGTGGAACTGGTGCGCGCACAACAAGGTGCCTTTGCTGTATGCCAGTTCGGCCGCGACCTATGGCAGCGGCGAGCGCGGTTATGATGACACCACCGAGGAGCTGCGGCCGCTCAACGGCTACGGCTATTCCAAGCATCTGTTCGACCAATGGGTGCTGCGGCAGGTGAAAAGCGGCGCGCCGACGCCGCCGCAATGGTGCGGTTTCAAGTTCTTCAACGTCTACGGCCCCAACGAGTACCACAAGGAACGCATGGCGAGCGTGGCTTTCCACACCTACAACCAGGTGCGCGATACCGGCACCATGCGCCTGTTCAGGAGCGACCGCCCGGAGGTAGAGGACGGCATGCAGTTGCGTGATTTCGTCTACGTCAAGGACGCCGCGGCGGTGGTTGCTTTCTTCCTGAAAAATCCCGCCCAATCCGGCATCTTCAACGTCGGTACCGGTGCGGCGCGGGCTTTCCGCGATTTGGCCGATGCGGTGATGACCAGCATGGGGCGCGAGCCCTCGATCACCTGGATCGACATGCCGGATGACCTCAAGGGCAAATACCAGTATTACACCCAGGCCAATGTGGCCAGGCTGCGTGCCGCCGGCTATGCCGAGTCGTTCC
Organism: Novimethylophilus sp.; assembly: GCF_036504375.1. Lineage (NCBI taxonomy): Bacteria > Pseudomonadati > Pseudomonadota > Betaproteobacteria > Nitrosomonadales > Methylophilaceae > Novimethylophilus > Novimethylophilus sp. Next base: position 3,322 of record NZ_DASXVH010000100.1, on the reverse strand, counting down.
ATACATTGGAAGACGGCGTGCGCGATTATGTCCAAAACTACCTCATGCAAACCGATGCCTACTGCTAGCACCATACGCAACGCGCTTAACGCGCATGCCGACACCATCGCCCGGCTCGATGCGATGATTCCCGACATCGCCCGCCTCGCGCAGGCGATGCTCGATACCCTGAATCGCGGCGGCAAGATCCTGTGGATGGGCAACGGCGGCAGCGCCGCAGACAGCCAGCATCTCGCCGCCGAGTTCGTGGGCCGTTACAAAAAGGAACGCCGCGGGCTGGCCTCGATTGCGCTCACGACGGATACCTCCATCCTGACCTCGGTGGGCAACGACTACGGCTACGATTACGTGTTCGCGCGCCAGATCGAAGCGCTGTGTACCGAGAAAGACCTTGTGGTCGGTATCTCCACCTCGGGCAACAGCCCCAACGTGCTGCGCGCCATCGAAGCGGCGAAGGCCATCGGTGCAATTACTGTGGGCTGGACCGGCGAAGGCATGGGCAAGCTCGGCACCTTGTGCGATCTCACGCTGGCTGCGCCTTCGGGGGTGACTGCGCGTATCCAGGAAGCGCACATCCTCATCGGTCATATTCTCTGCGAGCTGGTAGACGATGCAAACGCGCCTGATTGACGCAATCAAGCGCAAGTTTGCGCCTCAGAAAAAGACTGAAACCGCATGGGCGCTGGTGATCGGCGACCTCATGCTGGACCGCTACCTGTGGGGCAAGGTGGAGCGCGTGTCTCCCGAAGCACCCGTCCCCGTGGTGCTGCTCGACAAGGAAAACTGCCGCCCGGGCGGCGGCGCCAACGTGGCAGCCAATCTCGCCGGGCTGGGGCTTCGCTGCCGTTTGCTGGGGACGGTCGGCAACGATGAGGCCGGCAGGCAGCTTATCGATACCGTGAGTCAAGCCGGCGTGGAAACGCAAAGCATCGTCAGACTGGCGGAACGTCCGACGATCACCAAAACCCGCATCGTCGGCGGCCATCAGCAGATTCTGCGGGTGGACCGCGAATCCTCCGCCGCATTCAGCCCCGAAGAATTGCGCTTGCTGGAAAGTGCGGTCCGGCAGGCGATGGCGGAAGCGCCTGCAATTGTCGTGCTTTCGGATTATGCCAAAGGCGTGCTGCATCCCGAGATTTGCCAACTGGTGATCGGACTTGCCAAGCAAGCCGGCATTTCCGTGCTTGTCGATCCCAAGGGGCGCGATTATTCCAAATACCGCGGCGCGACCGCACTCACCCCCAACCGCCGCGAAACCTCGGAAGCCTGTGGCGGCATCGGCGACATCGATGCGCTGTTGAATGCCGCAGACAAACTGCGCCGCGAACTGGCACTGGACTTCCTTGCGGTGACGCGTAGCGAAGAAGGCATTTCCCTCATCGAAGACAGCCAGCGTTTGCAAATCCCCGCCATGGCCAAACAGGTGTTCGACGTTTCCGGCGCAGGCGATACGGTGATCGCCACACTTGCGGCGGGATTGGTGGCCGGACTCAGCCATTACGACGCCTTGCATCTCGCCAACCTGGCGGCCGGCATCGTGGTCGGTAAGGTCGGCACGGTCACCATTACGCCGGAGGAATTGCTGGCGGAGCTTGCGAACGAGGAAGTGCGTGAGCAAGCCGACAAGGTATGCGACCTCGACCGGTTGTTGGCGCGGGTCGCCAATTGGAAAGCCGCCGGCAAAACCATCGTTTTCACCAACGGCTGTTTCGACCTGCTGCACAGCGGTCATGTGACTTATCTCGAGCAGGCTCGCAAGCTCGGGCACAAGCTCATCGTCGGCCTCAACACCGACCGCTCGGTGAGCGCGCTAAAAGGCCCGAGCCGACCGGTGATTCATGAGGCGGACCGGGCACGCGTGCTTGCCGCGCTGGAGTCGGTCGATGCCGTCATCCTGTTCGACGAAGATTCACCGCTCAAACTCATCGATCTTGTACGCCCCAATGTGCTCGTAAAAGGCAGCGATTACGCCGAAGACCAGGTCGTGGGCGGCAAGGAAATCAAATCCTGGGGTGGGCGCGTGGCGCTCGTCGACATCGTGCCGGGGCGCAGCACGAGCGGCATCATAGGCAAGTTGGCTCCGGTAGAGAATCCGTAGGCGCAATGGCGGAGCGGATACTGATCCTGGGGCCATCCTGGGTTGGCGACATGGTGCTGGCGCACAGCCTGTTCCAAAGCCTGAAAGCCCGCCGGCCCGATGCCCACGTAGCGGTGGCGGCGCCAGGCTGGACATTGCCTTTGCTCGCGCGCATGCCGGAAGTCGACGAGGCCATTGGGCTGCCATTCCGCCACGGCGAGCTTGCGCTAGGCGAGCGCATCCGGTTCGGGCGTAGCCTGCGCGGCAAGCATTTCACCCAAGCCATACTGCTCGTCAACTCCCTCAAATCCGCGATTCTGCCCATTGCCGCCGACATTCCCCGGCGCACCGGTTTCCTCGGCGAATTTCGCTATGGTCTGCTCAACGATATCCGACCATTGGATAAAGCGGCGTTGCCGCGCACCGTGGATCGCTTCGTTGCGCTCGGGCTGGAAACGGACGAAGTGCTGCCTGCTGTACTGCCGCAGCCGTGTCTGCACGCCGATTCTGCGAGCGCACTCGCCACGATGCAGAAACTGGGCATTGCCCGGCCGGAAGCACCGGTGCTGGCGCTTTGCCCCGGTGCGGAATACGGCCCGGCCAAGCGCTGGCCAGAGGCTTATTACGCCGAGGTCGCCAATCAAATGCTTTCCCGTGGCTGGCAGGTGTGGTTGTTCGGCTCGGAAAAAGATACGCCGGTAACGGCCAATATCAATCGGTTGACTCAAGAGCGTTGTCGGGATCTCAGCGGCAAGACCAGCCTCGGAGAGGCGATCGATCTCATGTCGCTGGCCTCTGCCGTGGTGAGCAATGACTCCGGTCTCATGCATGTCGCTGCGGCGTTGCAACTGCCGCTGGTCGCAATCTACGGTTCGTCCGATCCGTCCCACACCCCTCCCATGAGCGACAAAGCAAGGGTACTGAGCCTGAATCTCTCCTGTAGCCCTTGCTTTAAACGAGAATGTCCGCTTGGTCATTTACGCTGTTTGAGGGATATTGCCCCAGAGCGAATTATTGAGAACTTGCCATCATCAGGAGGCATCCGTAGCCTATGAACCTTGCGTTATGGAAACTGACCACAGAGCAGCGCCTGCCTTGGCTTGGCGCTGTGTTGTCCTTGCCTCTCGCCGTTTGGATGATGATAAATTCTTACGGCAGCATTAACGTTGATGGCATTCTCTACATTGAAGTGGCGCGAAAATTCGATGCAGGGGGGTGGCAGCAGGGGTTCGATCTCTACAAATG
>NZ_DASXVH010000099.1:0-34476 GCF_036504375.1 Novimethylophilus sp. | reverse complement strand
TGCTGCTCGGTGTGCCGCTGGTGATCGTGCCGATTCTGTTGTTCGGCAAACGGGTGCGCAAACTGTCGCGCGCCAGCCAGGACCGCGTCGCCGATGTGGGCGCCTACATCGACGAAGCGCTGCACGAAATCCGTACCGTGCAGGCCTACGGTCACGAGTCGCAGGATAGACATTTGTTCGGCGAGCGCGTCGAACAGGTATTCGCCACCGGCGTACGCCGTATCCGCCAGCGCGCATCGTTGATGGCGGCCGTCATCCTGCTGGTGTTCGGCGCGATCGGTTTTATTTTATGGGTGGGCGGGCATGACGTCGTCGCCGGAAGTCTAAGCGGCGGCCAGTTATCCGCTTTCATCTTCTACGCGGTGATGCTGGCTGTCGGCGTGGGCACGGTTTCAGAGGTCATCGGCGATCTGCAGCGCGCCGCCGGCGCGACGGAACGTTTGTTGGAGCTGCTCGAGAGCACACCGGAAATTGCCGCGCCCAACGCGCCGCAACCGCTGCCGGAGCCGCCGCTGGGCGTCATCGCGTTCGAGAGCGTGCGCTTCCATTATCCTTCGCGGCCCGATACGCCGGCGCTGCAAGATTTCTCGCTTACCGTACCATCGGGCGAGAAACTGGCGCTGGTCGGCCCTTCCGGCGCCGGCAAGAGCACGGTGTTCCAGTTATTGCTACGCTATTACGACCCGCAAGCCGGGATAGTCAGGATGGACGGCGTTGACATCAAATGCGCCGACCCCAGGGCCGTGCGCGCCCACATCGCGCTGGTGCCGCAAGATCCGGTGATCTTCGCCGCCAGCGTCGCCGAAAACGTGCGCTACGGCCGGCCCGACGCGACTGACGAGGAGGTGCGCGCCGCCTGCGCAGCCGCCTATGCGACCGAGTTCATCGAGCGCCTGCCGGATGGGCTGGACGCCTTTCTCGGCGAACGCGGCGTCCGCCTCTCCGGCGGTCAACGCCAGCGCATCGCGATCGCCCGCGCCATCCTCGCCGACCGCCCGGTCCTGCTGCTTGACGAGGCTACCAGCGCGCTCGACGCCGCCAGCGAACGCCTGGTGCAGTTCGCGCTGGAACGTCTGATGCAGGGTAGAACTACGCTAATCATCGCCCACCGCTTCGCCACCGTGCAGAATGTGAACCGCATCGCAGTGATGGATCACGGGCGCATCGCCGGCATCGGCACGCATGCCGAACTGATGCGCGACAACCCGCTGTATGCCAATCTGGCGAATTTGCAGTTCAGAGTGGAAAACGACTCAAATGGTTGAACCTCAGGAAGTATCTCGATCCCTTGATGGGACGGGAAAGTCCGACATGCAATCAACGCCCGGATGCCGCTCGCCCTTGATTGTGCTGGTTTTGAGTACGCCTTCTGGTCAGCAGAAGAATTAATTGCGGAGAATAATGCTTCATTCTCCGTTCGTTCATTTATGACGGGCTGCCCAGGGAAGCCTTCACCTGGCTACTTGTTCAGGGCTTCCTTTATCAAGGCTTTTACGGCCAAAAGCATTTTGAGAAAAAAGCCGGATCAGGCAAAATACGGGGTCTTTTTAACTCTTGGGGTCGGGCAGCCGCTCGACAATGTTCTTCGCAACTTTCGTTCGGGGGACGCTCATAACATGCAAACTCTCGCACCAGTCACTCCCATCAAGCGCCAGGCACGCCCGCAGCTGCCGGTTTCCTGGTATGTCGATCCGTCCATTTATGCGCTGGAACAACAGCTATTGTTTCCCCATGCGCCGTGGTACGTCGGCCACGAACTCGCGGTGCCCGAGGTCGGCGACTACCGTTCGCTGGAATGGATGAATCATGCCAAGGCGCTGGTGCATAACAGTCATGGCATCGAACTCGTGAGCAATATCTGCCGCCACCGCCAGGCGCTGATGCTGAAAGGCAAAGGCCGGGCGCAGAACATCGTCTGCCCGCTGCACCGCTGGACCTACGACCTCGAAGGCCAGCTCATCGGCGCGCCGCATTTCCCCGAGAATCCCTGCCTCAACCTCGCCAGGACGCCGCTGCAGAACTGGAACGGCCTGCTGTTCGACAGCCAGCGCGATATCGCCGCGGATCTGGCCCGGCTGGGTTTTCTCAAGGATTTCGACTTCAGCGGCCACGTGCTCGACCGCGTAATGATCGATGAATATAACTTCAACTGGAAGACCTTCATCGAAGTCTATCTGGAGGATTACCACGTCGTCCCTTTCCACCCCGGTCTCGGCAATTTCGTCGACTGCGACGATCTCAAGTGGGAATTCGGCGAGTGGTACAGCGTGCAGTCGGTGGGCGTGAACAGGCAGTTGCGGAAATCCGGCTCGCCGGTGTACCGCAAATGGCAGGAACAGGTATTGCAATATACCAACGGCAACACCCCTAAATACGGCGCGATATGGCTGGTGTATTACCCCTTCCTGATGCTGGAGTGGTATCCGCACGTGCTGGTGGTTTCCAACCTGATTCCGCGCGGGCCGGAAGCCTGCACCAACGTGGTCGAGTTCTATTACCCGGAAGACATCGCGCTGTTCGAGCGCGAGTTCGTCGAAGCCGAGCAGGCCGCCTACAAGGAAACCGCGGTGGAGGACGACGACATCTGCCAGCGCATGCAGGACGGCCGCCGCGCCTTGTTCGAACAGGGCCTGGACGAATTCGGCCCCTACCAGAGCCCGATGGAGGACGGCATGGAGCACTTCCACCGCTGGGTGCGCGCGCAGCTCGAACCGCATCTATAGCCGGGCGCAGCTTCCCCGCGCAATTCCGGCTCCTCGTTCGCCTTTGGTAAGCCGCCCACTGTTCATGTTCCGACCTTATCGTTAACAGGCCGCCCGTCCCATATGTCGTTTCGGGGGCGCCGCAGGCGGAACCCGGAATCCGTTCCGTACAATACGGATATCGCTTGCATATTCGCTGTCTCATGAACAGCATGGAATTCAACAGCAAGGCCCGGAGTGCCGGGTTCGACAGCGCTTGCCAAATTGCAGCAATTATCGAGCTCTCCGAACCCAAGGAATCGCCATGAAAAAGTCAGCCAGAAACCCGGAACTCGCCACCGCAACAGAACGGAACCCGCGCTGGGCCTCCGTCCTCGCACGCGACCCCGGGGCGGACGGCAAGTTCTACTACTCGGTCAGGACCACCGGCGTTTACTGCCGGCCCTCGTGCGCGGCCCGCCCGGCAAGGCCGGAGAACGTGCAGTTCCACACCACGCGCGAGGAGGCCGAACAGGCCGGATTCCGCCGCTGGCCGAGCAGCATGCAGCCAAGGTTGCGGAAATCTGCCGCCTCATCGATAACGCGGAAACCGTGCCCAATCTCGATCAGCTGGCGGCGCACGCCGGCCTGAGCGTTTACCGTTTCCGCCGCGTCTTCAAAAACGTCACCGGGCTCACCCCCAGGGCCTATGCCGCTGCGCACCGCGCCAGGCGTGTGCGCAATTTCCAATGAATCTCACGACCATGAACCTGTTCAGGGACGTAGCCAGCGAACCATGGCAAGAGCCGTTAGGCCCCGGCGCGGTCGTGTTGCGCGGCTTCGCCATCGACGACGCGGCGGCGCTGCTGGCCGCGGTTGAAACGGTCGCGGCAAAGTCGCCGTTCCGCCGCATGGTCACGCCCGGCGGCTTCGAGATGTCCGTCGCCATGACCAATTGCGGCCAGCTTGGGTGGACTTCGGACCGTAGCGGCTACCGCTACGACCCCGCGGATCCGCTCACCGGCCGGCGCTGGCCAGAGATGTCGGAGGCATTACTCAAGCTCGCGTCCAGCGCTGCCACCACAGCGGGATTTGACGAATTCGTGCCCGACGCCTGCCTCATCAACCGCTACCAGCCGGGGGCAAGATTGACCTTGCATCAGGACAAGAACGAACGCGACTTCAGCCAGCCGATTGTGTCAGTCTCTCTTGGCGTGCCTGCCGTATTCCTGTTCGGCGGCTTAAGACGATCGGACAAAACGCGCCGCGTGCCGCTCGTCCATGGCGACGTGGTGGTCTGGGGCGGCCCGGCCCGGCTGCGCTATCATGGAGTACTGGCGCTCAAGGAAAACCATCACCCGCCGCTTGGCAGTCACCGCATCAATCTCACGTTCCGCAAAGCCGGTGGTCACTTAAATTTAATACCCGAGTGTATTGCTCACTTAATCGGGGGAGAGTAGATTTACTGGAATATATGGTTTTTCATGTGTCCGTAGCTCTCGGTGTTGCTTGCATGGAGCATGCGGAACGCTCGATTGGACCATCAAAGAGACCTTCGGCGCCTTCGCGCGGGGCCGTCTGACTGCTGCCTACCAGCTGGCTTGGCTTGCGTGGAATCCACGCCAGGGAGAATTGTGCGATGAATTTCGATAGATGGGCACGCCCATGAAGTTGAACACGGGGAGTGGCGACGGCGAAAACTCCGCAGGAATCTTGAGCCAAGCTTTCCGGCGCGGCAATTGGAATGCGTTTCCGAAATTGGCCGCCGTTATTACGGCCATTCTGGGACTGGTTGTCCTCGCCGGCTGGGTGTTCTCCGCGCCCTTGTTGAAAAGCGTGCTCCCAGGCGTGATCGAGATGAAAGCCAACACGGCCGTGGGCCTGGTGCTGGGCGCCTGTGCCTTGTTCATTCTCAGCGATCGGCCGTCGCAATCGCAGCAGCGTTTGGCGCAGGCTTTGGCGCTAACGGTCATGGCGCTGGGCCTCGCCACCCTCGGCCAATACCTGTTCGGATGGCAACTGGGAATCGACGAATTACTGTTCCGCGACACCGCCGGGGCATACACCGTGTTCCGCGGCCGCATGTCACTGTTCGCCACCGTTGCCTTCACCATTATCGGGCTGGCGCTAACCGCCTTGCCACGGCACCCCCTGCGACCGCTGGCGTGGATGGCGTCAATATTAGTCATCGTCATTGGCGCGATTTCGTTCCTGGGCTACCTGTGGAATATCAAGGAATTGGTTACCGACCGCTGGTTGGAACCGATGGCGGTGAATACCGCTTTCGCTTTTATCCTGCTCGGGGCCGGCACGATCTCCGCGAGCTGGCTACCCGAACAGCGGCGAGTGAGCAATACCCTCATCGAGAAAAAAATACTCGCCGGTTTCATTGGCGCGGTTGTGCTGCTGATCATAGTGAGTGGTTATACCTATCGGACAACCGCCGAATATGAGAATTCTGCCAAGCGGGTTAACCACACTCAGCAGGTACGCATCGAATTGGGTCAACTCTACGGTACGGTCTCCGATGTCGAATCGGCACAACGCAGTTACCTGCTGACCGGCAAACAGCCATTCAAGGCGGAATACAAGCGCTTTGTCGCAAAGTTGAACGATGGTCAGCAGAATCTGGCCCGGCTTCTCGTCGACAACCCGGTACAAATGAAGAATTTCGCAGAACTGGGGCTGCTTATTGATCATCGAAAAGCCTCTATGGCGCAGCATCTCTCCATTTTCGAGCACCAAGGCGATGCCGCTGTCAGAGTTGCCATCGCCAGCGATGATGGAGTTCAAACCATGCAGTCCATACGCAGCTTGATCCAGCGTATGTCCACCCTGGAAATGGGGCTCTTGTCCAAACGCGAGGCGGCACTAACGCGCAACCGGCAACTCACGCTTGTTGCGCTTCTGGCTACGCTCGCGGTCACGGTGGGTATCCTCGTTATCCTGTTTCTGGAAATCCGCCGGGAAATAATTGCACGCTCACAAGCGAGGGAGCAATTGCGGGAAACTGCAACGCGCATTGGTACAATCCTCGATACCGTGGCGGACGGCATCATCACTATCGATGGGCGCGGCATCGTCGGGACTTTCAACCCAGCCGCCGAGCGGCTGTTTGGCTATGCCGCCGCCGAGGTCATCGGACAAAATGTCAGCATGCTGATGCCAGAACCGTATCACAGCCAGCACGACGGCTACATCGAGCGTTACACCACCACCGGCGAGGGGCACATCATCGGCAGCGGACGCGAGGTCGTCGGGCTACGCAAGGACGGCAGCACCTTCCAGATGACTCTGGCAGTGAACGAGATGTGGCTGGCCGATCAACGCCACTTCACCGGCATTGTGCACGACATCACTGCGCGCAGGCAGGCCGAAGATCAGCTCGACCGTTTCTTCGCGCTCTCGCTGGACATGCTGTGCGTGTGGGGTACGGACGGCTACTTCAAGCGCGTCAATCCCGCGTTTACGCAGACGCTGGGCTGGAGCACCGAGGAGTTTCTGGCGCGGCCGTTCATCGACTTCGTGCATCCCGACGATCATGCCGCCACGCTCCGCGAAGTCGAGAAGCAGATCGCCTCCGGCAAGAACATTTTGAATTTCGAGAACCGCTACCTGCACAAGGACGGCTCGTGGCGCATACTGTCGTGGGCATCCGTGCCCCATGCGGATGGGCTGATGTTTGCCACCGCGCGCGACATCACCGAGCGCAAACGGATCGAACACAGTCTTGTTGTCGCCAAGGAGCGGGCGGAACTGGCCAACCGCGCCAAGGATTCCTTCCTCGCCACCATGAGTCATGAAATCCGTACCCCGCTCACCGGCATGCTGGGCATGCTGGAACTGCTTTCCATGACCCATCTTGACAACGAGCAGCTCGCGACATTGGATGCGGCCTGGGAGTCCGGCAGGGGCCTGTTGCGCATTGTCAGCGACATTCTTGATTGGTCGAAGATCGAGGAAGGCAAGCTGCAACTCACGCTGCAAGCAACCTCGATTCCCCAGTTGCTGCAAGAGGTCGTCAATACCTATTCACGCGTGGCCAGCGCTAAAAGCCTGGTGTTGTGGCAGCATGCGGATTCACGTCTCAGCCCGGCGCACATCGTCGATCCGCTGCGCCTCTCGCAGGTGCTGAACAACTTCGTCAGCAATGCAATCAAATTCACCCCGCGTGGGGAGATAGAGCTTCGCGCCGAACTTCTCGACCAACTCGATAGCGGTGAGCGCATACGCTTCTCCGTCAAGGACACGGGTGTCGGCATAGCCAAGGATGTCCAGGAGCATTTGTTCCAGCGCTATCGACAAGAGAGCGCCGACACCGCCCGCATGTACGGTGGAACCGGGCTGGGGCTGGCGATCTGCCGGCGCCTGGCGGAATTGATGGATGGGCAAATTGAATTGGAAAGCGAGCCGGGCCAGGGAGCCACCTTTAGCATTACCCTGGCCCTACCGGTTTCCGGCGTGCCAGGAGCGGCGGTGCAAAGCCTGCACCCCGAAGTGGAACAAAGGGCGGTTAAACCCCTGCTTGACGGCAGCGTGGATGCGCCGCTGGTGCTGGCGGTGGACGACCATCCAATCAACCGCGATCTGCTGGCGAGCCAGATCAAGCTGCTCGGTCTGCGCGCCGAAACTGCGGAGAATGGGCGAGTGGCACTGTCGAAGTGGCGGGATGGACGCTTTGCGCTGGTCATCACCGACTGCCACATGCCGGAGATGGATGGTTATGCGCTCTCTCGGGAGGTACGCAAGATCGAGGCCGAAGAAGCACGCCCTCGCACCCCGATCATCGCCTGGACGGCCAATGCACTCGCCGAGGAAGGGCATCACTGCCAGGCCGCCGGCATGGATGAATTACTGGTCAAGCCGGCCAGTCTGGCACAGTTGAAGAAGACGCTGGCAAAGTGGCTGTCCATTGCAGAAACAAATACCAGCCAGCGCACGCCTTCCCTGCATGATGCCGATAGCGGTGAGGGCGCCGGGCCGATTGATTATGCAGTGCTGAAACAGGTTGTGCCGGACGGGGCAGCGCATATTCAGGTATTGCTCGATTTTCAGACGCATATTCGTGCTGACTGTGCCAAGCTGCTCGAGATGCTGGAGCAAGATGACCAGGCCAATGTGGAGAGTACGGCCCACCGCATGAAAGGCTCCAGCCAGATGGTGGGGGCAAGGGATATGGTAAAAACCTGCGCAGCCATCGAGCAGGCTGCACGGGATGGGGATATGGCCGGAGCAAGAACGGCAAAGATGGCATTGGACGAAGCTGTCAGGCAGGTTGAAGCATATCTTGTTGAAATTGGAAAACCTGAGGAGAAACCCTGAGGAGAAGCTTATGAAGATCAATGAATTGAATCTTTTGGTTGTGGAAGACGATGACTTCCAGCGTCAGATGGTGGTAAACATGCTGCGCTCGCTGGGTGTGGCATCGATATCCGATGCAGGCAATGGCAGGCAGGCACTCGAAATCATTCGCGGGGCGAATTCCAGGCCGGTGGACGTAGTGCTTTGCGACTTGAACATGCCGGAAATGGATGGCATGGAGTGCCTGCGGCATCTGGGCCAAGAACGCCATAACGTTGCAATTATCATTACCAGTGTGCTGGATAGCAAGTTGCTCGCCTCGGTCGGAAGAATGGCCAAACTATATGGCATCAAGCTACTGGGAACGATTGAGAAGCCCATTATGCTGGTACATCTCAAGGAGCTGCTTTCAAAGCACGGGCATTCGGAGAACAAGTGGGATCAACCTGTTGACGAAAAGCCCTTTACTCTTGTGGAGATATTGCAAGGTATCCGAGCAAATCAGTTTGTGGCGTTCTTTCAGCCCAAAGCGGATTTGAAAACGGGGAGGATAGTGGGGGCTGAAGCACTGGCGCGCTGGATTCACCCGGAGCACGGTGTGGTCAGCCCCTATGCCTTTATCCCACCGCTTGAACAGAGCGGCAATATCGACGCCCTGACTTTCCTTATGCTCGAACAATCCGCGTCTGCGTGTCGTTTGCTTCTCGATAGAGGCTACATACTTACCATTTCGGTTAATCTTTCGCTGGTTTCGCTGGGCGATTCAACGCTGGCCGACAAGATCACCCAGGTGGTACGCAATGCCGGAATCGACCCGCAATACATCGTGTTGGAAATCACCGAATCAGCGGCCATGACCAACGTCGCACAGGCATTGGAAAATCTGGCACGTTTGTGCATGAACGGATTCGCACTTTCCATCGACGATTATGGAACCGGCTATTCCAGCATGCAGCAGCTCACACGTATAGCCTTCAGCGAGCTGAAGATCGACCAGTCTTTCGTGAAGGATTTTGCCGACAACGAGGCACTGAGCATCGTGGTCGAGTCGAGCATCGACATGGCGCACAAGCTGCGGATAAAGAGTATAGCCGAGGGGGTGGAGACGCAACAGGACTGGGATAGGCTAAAGAGCCTGGGATGCGATATGGGGCAGGGTTACTTCATCGCCAAACCGATGGATGTAACTGCATTTCATGATTTTATGGGAAACTACAGCTATAACCCCACTGCCCTGTCGCCGCTTTCCGCTCCAGATCAAGGAAAGATAAACATCCTCGTTGTCGAAGACGACAATTTCACGCGCAAGCTTATTCTTCGGGTACTGCACGATTTGGGGTTCCCGCATATCACCGAGTCGGACAGTGCGGAATCTGCAATCAAGCTGTTTGAAGCCAATACGTTTGACTTGATCATTACCGATGTCGACATGCCCGGGATGAACGGCCTGAAATTCGTCCAATTGATTCGGGCAGGTAAAACGCTAGCCAAGCCGCAAACCCGGATCGTGGTACTGACTGCATTCTCCCAAACGGAGATACTTGGGGCTGCATTGGCGCTCGATATAAACGGTTTCCTGGTCAAGCCCATAATACCGGCCGTGGTGGATGACAAGCTTTCCCAAGCGATCTCCGAGCACCTCCATCTTCACCCGCCGTTAGCCTATGAAGCCGTCAGCACCGAATTTAAGAACCTGCCAGGCCCTGGCAATCGACCACCCAATATCCACGGGGGAGCGGCCATCACCTTAAGCAATCACAAAACGCATGGCAACGAAGGCAGGAATGTGCGCCATGTCTTGCTGCAAAGACTACGCCCAGGGATGATATTGAAAGAAAGCATTCATCTCACAAACGGAACCTTGATCCTGTCATCCGGACACACTTTCACTGAGTTATCGATCAATCGCTTGAATGACATTAAGGCTTTGCTGACGGGAAATAGCATTTCCGTTCAAGAAATACCCGAGGCCGGTTAATTTTTGCAATACCGATGGCAGCGTACTGCCTCAGCCTCGCCAAACAAGAATTCCCGCTGCGCCGGATTATCATCCTCCGTCAATCCGGCACCTTGAGACAGCGCACTAACCCGCACCCCAAGCAGCCTTAGCTTTCGATCCAACGGGACACGCTTCAGGCACTCGCCTGCCGCACGGCGGATGGTCGTCGCATCCTGGGTCGGCATGGGCAGGGTAAGGTCGCGCGTGACGGTGCGAAAATCCTGGTACCTGAGCTTGATGCCGACGGTACGCCCTGCGTAACCTTTGCGCTTGAGGTCGTCCGCGACGCGCGTGCATAAGGCCGTGAATGCGCCGGATAGCGTTTCCCGGTCGCGCCGGACGTGCAGGTCGCGCTCGAACGTGGTTTCGCGGCTGACGGATTTGGGTTCCGAGTTTGTTATGACAGCCCGCGTATCCCTGCCGTGCGCGACGGCGATGAGCCAGTTGGCGTAGCTCAGACCAAAATGCGCCTGGAGCAGGGCGGCATCTGCAAGTGCCAGTTCCGCGATCTTGACGATGCCAAGCGCCGCCAGCTTCTGCGCCGCCTTGGGACCGATGCCGTTGATTTTGCCGACGTTCAAGGGCCAGATGCGGGTGGGGATGCTGGCCTCGTCGAGGATGGTCAAACCATCCGGCTTATCGAGGTCAGAGCCGGTCTTGGCCAGCAGTTTGTTGGGCGCGATGCAGATGGAGCAGGAAAGCTGCGTGGCTTCCCGCACGGCTTGCTTGATGCGCAGCGCGAGCGCGCGGGATTCCTCCGGGTGATCGGTCAAGTCGAGGTAGACTTCGTCGATGCCGCGGTCTTCCATCCTGGGTGCAACCGTTGCGACGGCCTGCTTGAACAGCCGCGAATAGTGCCGGTAAGCCTCGAAATCGGCCGGCAGCAGCACCGCATCCGGCGCGAGCCTCGCGGCCCTCATCATGCCCATGGCTGAAAATACACCCAGCGCACGGGCTTCGTAGGTGGATGTCGTGACCACCCCGCGCCCCACGTAATCCCGCAGCCTGTAAAAACGGCGGCTGCCGTCTGGCAGCAGCTGCGGTGCATGCGCCGAGCGCCCGCCGACCACCATCGGCACGCCGCGCAGCTCGGGGTAGCGCAGCAGCTCCACGCCCGCGAAAAACATATCCATGTCGAGGTGCGCAATGCGCCGTGAGGATTCCATGAGGTGCTTCAGCATCGTTTCCAGAATAATGCCGATAAGTTTAAATGGTTCAAGCAAGCGCCGGGTAGCAAAGCATGATGGCGCATCTGGCATAATCGTCATAACCGCACGGGTCATGGCTGGCGGCAAACTTCACCTGACGGATACGGATAGCCATTTGAAACCAACCACCTACGGCAGCCTGTGGATGCTGGTCGCCGGCGTGTTCTTCGCCATCATGGGCGTTTGCGTCAAGCTGGGCGCGGCGCGCTACTCGACTTCGGAACTGGTGTTCTACCGCTCGCTGTTCGGCTTTCTGACGATCTGGGGCATCACGCACAGCCAGGGCTTGCGGCTATCGACGCCGCGCTGGCGCATGCACTTGTCGCGCAGCCTGGTGGGATTCGTTTCGCTGCTGCTGTTCTTTTATGCGATCACCGCGATGCCGCTGGCGGCGGCGGTGACGCTCAATTACACCTCGCCGCTGTTTCTGGCCGTGTTCCTCGCGCTGCTGCTGCGCGAACCGATCAAGCCGCTGTTGATCGTCGCGCTGCTGCTCGGTTTCGTCGGCGTGGTGCTGCTGCTCCACCCCACGCTGCACCAGGATCAACTGCTGGCTGGCATGTGCGGCCTGCTGTCCGGCGTGTTGGCGGGGCTGGCCTATTTGCAGGTCACGCAACTGGGCCGCCTGGGCGAACCAGAATGGCGCACGGTGTTCTACTTCACCCTGGTTTGTACGCTGGGCAGCGGCGCGTGGATGCTGTTGCAGGATTTTCACGCCGTCACCCTGCCCGACCTGTTTTTGCTGGTCGGCATGGGGGCTTCCGCCACCCTGGCGCAGCTGGCGATGACGCGCGCCTACCGCAAGGGCGAGTCGCTGGTGGTCGGCAGCCTGGCCTACAGCACCGTCGTGTTCGCCAGCCTGTTCGGAGTCTTGCTGTGGAACGAGACGCTGACACCGGCGCATTGGCTGGCAATCGCGCTCATCATCGCCAGCGGCGTGCTGAGTGTGCGGGCGACAAAGCTTTATGCACCGCGGGGACACGGTGAAAACCAATAGCGGCAGTCGGATTCAAGGGCAACATCCGGGATGCGAAAAGCGCCGGAGGTTTGCATAATTCAGTTGCTCGCCAAATCAAAATTGGTATACTGATCTGTATAAAAACTAATTCCTGAACTTCCGAGGTATTTCATGACCGACACCCAACTTGCCGACTGGCGCCAGCATGCGCTGGCGCTGGAATCCGAGATCAACAATGTAGTCGTCGGTCAGAAACGGCCGGTGCGCCTGATTACCACCGCCATTTTCGCGCGCGGCCACGTACTGCTGGAGGGCGACGTCGGCGTGGGCAAGACCACCTTGCTGCGTGCGTTTACCCGCGGCATCGGCGGCGGCTATCAGCGTATCGAAGGCACCATCGACCTGATGCCCAACGACCTGGTCTATCACACCTACCTCGGCGAAGACGGCCGGCCGCACGTGGACGCCGGCCCGCTGCTGCGCTGCGGCCAGGACCTGGCGGTGTTCTTCTTCAACGAAATCAACCGCGCCCGGCCGCAAGTGCACTCGCTGCTGCTGCGGGTAATGGCCGAACGCACGCTGTCGGCCTTCAACCGCGAACATGAATTCCCGCACATGCTGGTGTTCGCCGACCGCAACCAGGTGGAAAAGGAAGAAACCTTCGACATTCCCTCCGCCGCGCGCGATCGCTTCATGATGGAAATCCCGATTGCGGTGCCGGCCGACGCCGACATCATGGAGTCACTGGTGTTCGATACCCGCTACCACAACGCCGATACCCTGGTGGAGAGGGTCAAGCCCGACGTATTGCATTTCGATCAGCTCAATAAAATGGCGGTGGTGCTGCAGGATCATATCCAGGCCAGCCCCACGCTGCGGCGCTATGCGCTGGATCTGTGGCAAGCACTGAAGGCTCCGCATCACTTCGGCATCAAGGTGGACGGCATCGATACCTCGCGCCTGGTGCTGGCCGGCGCCAGCCCGCGCGGCATGAGCATGATGTTGCGCGCCGCGCGCGTCAACGCCTGGCTCAACGGCCGCGAGGCGGTGCTGCCGGAAGACATCCATGCGGTATTCCACGAAACGATTGCCCACAGGCTGGTGTTCGGCCCGGTATACGAGATGCGCCGCACCGAGATCGCGCGCGAACTGCTGACCAACACCATCAGCGCCGTCGCGGCGCCGTAACAGCGGCTGGTTCGATAAATGTCTTTTTTTCAGGCCAAAGAATTTTCCTACCACATCGGCTGGCGCTCGCGCGGGCGCCATGCCGGACGGCATGCCAGCGTGCAGACCGGGCTGGGCATGGAATTCCGCGGCCATGCGCCGTTAATCGCCTATCCCGATCCGCGCCGTATCGACCTGCGGCAGACCCTGCGCGACCCGTCGGAACAGATCTTCGTGCGCATGTTCAACCAGAAGAGCTCGATTCCGGTGTATGCGCTGTGCGACCTGTCCGGTTCCATGGGTTTCGTCGGCGAGCGCAGCAAGTTGGCGCTGGCTGCCGAGATTGCCGCATCCGTCGCCTACTCGGCGTACCGGGTCAGCGATCCTTTCGGTTTCGTCGGCTTCGACGACATGGTGCGCGAAGACTGGTTGTTCACCTCCACCACCAAAGTGCACGGCGCGTTCGACCTCACCGACCGGCTGGGCGATTACCGCCCCTCCGGCGGTGCCAATGGCTTGCTGGACGCCGACCGCTTTCTGTCGCGCGAGCGCTCTCTGGTGTTCCTGATTTCCGATTTCCATATGCCCTCGGCACTGCTGGAACAGGCGCTCGGCAGCCTGATGCGTCATCATGTGGTGCCGGTAGTGCTGTGGGACGGTGCCGAATACCGCAAACTGCCGGAATTCGGTATCACCAGCGTTACCGATTGCGAAACCGGCGCACGCCGCACGCTGTTCCTGCGTAAAGGCTATCGCGAGCGTATCGCGCAGGCCTTCGAAGACCGCCGCCAGATGTTGCAAAAGCTGTTCATGCGCTTCGACATGCCGCCGTTTTTCGTCGAAGAGACATTCAGTGCCGATGCCCTGACCGAATACTTCTACCAGTTTGTAGCCGCATAAAACATGAAAAAACTATTCCTGCTCCTGCTGTTCGCCTCCTCCCCTCTGCTCGCCGACGATGCGCCGTCGGCCGAGTTGCAGCAGGACGCGCGCGTCCGCATCGGCATCAATGAGCCCGGGCGCGACGTCGGCTATACGGTGGGCGACATCCTGACGCGCACCGTCACGCTGGAAGTGAAAAAGCCATATGAACTGGTCAGGACCTCGCTGCCCATCGTCGGCTACGAAAAACGCTACAAGGGCCAGGTGACCGGCATCGAGCTCTCTGGCAGCAAGCTGGAGCAAAGCTCCGGGCCGGACACCAACCGCTATACGCTGCAATTGTCTTACCAGGTGTTCACCAACAACGTGGTCGCCAAACCGGCCGCGCTGCCGGCGGAAACCATCAAGTTCAGCGCCGCCGGCAAGCAGTTCGACTATCGCATCCCGAGCTGGAATTTCCGTATCTCGCCACTGGCGGTGTTCGGCCAAGTGGTCGTCGAGAAAGACATGAGCCCGCTGCGCGGCCCGCTGCTGCTGGATGCGGCCCCGCACAAGCAGTTCATGACGGCCTTGCTGATAGTGCTCGGCCTGTCCCTGCTGGGATTGGTTTACATCCTCGGCGTCCACACCTGGCTGCCACGCATGGGCGGCCCGTTTGCCCAAGCCTATCGCGAACTGCGCAAAATGCCTGCCACCGATGTCGGCCTGCAGCAGGCAGTGGCCTGCGTACATGAAGCCCTAAACCAGACCGCCGGCAGCAGCGTGTTCAGCACCCTGGGCTTTATCGAGAGCAAGTCCGGCTTTCTGCCGGTCACCGCCGAACTGGACCGGTTTTTCACGCTGTCGCGCCATGTATTCTTCGAGCCTTCCATGCCGCACGGCCTCGACCAGACTCCTCTCGTCTGGCTGCGTAAATTCTGCCTCGCCTGCCGCCATTGCGAACGGGGACTGAAATGAGCTTCAATACGCCTTGGGTACTGTTCCTGCTGCCGCTGGCGTTGCTGCCGCTGGTGCTGGAACGCCACCACAGCCGCGCCTATTCCTGGCTGCAGTTGCTGCCCGGCGATCCGCTGTCGGACCTGATCGGGCTGCTGCTGAAGATCCTGGCCGTGATTGCGCTCTTGTTCATCATTCTCGGCATGGCCGGCCCGCATAGCACGCAACAGCAGATCGAAAAGGTCGGCGAAGGCGCGCAGATCGCGCTGGTGATCGACCGCAGCGCCAGCATGGACGACCCGTTCTCCGGCACCACCAGCGGCCGTGCGGGCGAGACCAAATCCGCGGCGGCCAGCCGCCTGATTACCCAGTTCATCAACCAGCGCAAGAACGACATGTTCGGCATGATCACCTTCAGCAACTCGGCGATGTATGTGCTGCCGCTGACGCAAAACCGCGAGGCGGTGCTCGCCGCGGTGCAGGCCGCGGCCGGCACTGCGCTGTTCCAGACCAATATCGGCAGCGGTCTTACTTCCGGCACCGCGCTGTTCGACAAGGTGCCGGACTCCGGCTCGCGCGCGATGATCCTGCTGTCCGACGGCGCCGGCCGCATGGGCGACGACGTCCAGCAGAAGGTGCGCGACTGGCTGGACCGCATGCACATCACGCTGTACTGGATCGTGCTGCGCCAGCCGGGAGGCTTAAGCATTTTCGACGAGAATTACAAGCCGCCGGAAAATGCCGCACTGCCGCCGGAAATCGAGTTGTACCAGTATTTCAAAACCTTGCGCTCGCCGTTCCACGCCTATGAGGCGGAAGACCCGAGATCGCTGGCGCTGGCGATGGACGACATCAACCGCAAGGAAAAGAAACCCATCCGCTACCTGGAGCAGATTCCGGGGCGGGACTATACCCGGCACTGCTATGGGCTGGCGGCACTGATGATCGCTCTCTTGCTGGCGGTCAAATACCTGGAGGTGAGATCGTGGCATTAAGTGCAAAAAAACTGACCTGGATACTGGCTGCCGTTGCCGTGGCAAGCGCGGCGGGCGCCGGCTGGCAGTTCCAGCGCATGCGGCAGATCGAAGCCTTCAACCGGGCAGTGACGGAGGGCAAAACCCCGCTCACCGACACCCAATCGTTCGAGGCCAGGTTTTCCACCGCCTATTGGCTGGCGCACAACGCGCGCTACAAGGAATCCTCGCTGCTGTTCCTGCAGCTCGCCGAACACGGCGACGCCAACCAGCGCTCCGCGGTACAGCACAACATCGGCAACATCTTCTTCCAGCGCGGACTGGCGATCAACGGCGCCAGCCTGACCGTGCGCGCCGAGGCCGAATACCTGCTGCGCCAGGCCAAGACCGCCTACGTGCAATCGCTCAAGCTGGACAACAGCCATTGGGACACCCGCCATAACCTCGATCGCCTGCTGACCATGCTGCCCGCCACGCCGACCCCGGGCGTCGGCGAATCGGACACGCCGGGGCTGATCATGGGCAATATTCCGGTCGGCCTGCCTTGATCCCCTTGCGCAAAATATTCGGCTACCTGACCCACCGTCGCGATAGCGCCATGCTGGCGGCCGCCCTGCTGCTGTTGCTGGCCGCGCTCTTGCGCCCGACGGTGCCGGTAGAGCGCAACATCTACAGTTATATGCTGGTAGTGGACATCTCGCAGAGCATGAACGTGGAGGATATGTCGCTTAACGGCAAACCTGCCAGCCGTATCGCCTACACCCGCAAAATGCTGCATGACATGATTACCGCGATGCCGTGCGGCACCCGCGTCAGTCTCGCGTTGTTCGCCGGCGTCAGCGTGGCCGATCTTTATTCCCCGATCGAAGTCTGCACCAATTACGCCGCGATCCAGGACACCATAGACCACCTCGACTGGCGCACTGCCTGGTCCGGCAACAGCCGTATCCGCGAAAGCATGCTGTCGGTGGCCCGCACGCTGCGTGCGATGCCGGAACCCGCCCAAGTGATGTTTTTCACCGATGGCGAAGAAGCGCCGCGCCTGCACGCCTTCAACACGCGCGACCTGTCCAATTTCCAGGGCGGCAACGGCTGGCTGCTGGTCGGCATAGGCAGCGGCAAGGGCACCGCCATTCCCAAACTGGACGAGAAAAATCAGCTGATCGGTTATTGGGCGGGCGACAGTTTCGCGATGCAGCCCGGCATCGCACAGATTTCGGAACAGAACATCGGCGTCCGCGACAACAACGTCGCAGCCGGGGAAGGCGACCGCTATCTGTCCAAGCTGGATGAGGACTACCTGAAAGCGCTATCCAAGGAAGTCAGCGCGCAATACGTGCGCGGCGACAGCCTGCGCGCGGTGCTGGCGGCGATGAAGGAACAGAAGCCCGCGCGGCGCGATATCGCGCCGCTGGAAATCCACTGGCTGCTGGCGGCTCTTGCCGGCGTGCTGCTGCTGACCGCCCATCTGCCTAGGCACCCGCTGGGGATGCTGCGGCATTTGCGCTTGCTGCGCAGATAGCCGGGAAATGGTCGGCAAATGAAGATTCATACCGGCAACTCCACGATTGCCTCCAGCCCTCCACCTTCGCGATTGCGCAGCCTGAGCTCGCCGCCGTGCAGTCTGGCAATGCGCGCCGCGATCGCCAGCCCCAGCCCCGAGCCGCCATCCCTGCCGCGCGCCGTATCCAGCCGCTCGAACGGCCGCAGCAAGCGTTCGGTTTCCGCCTCCGGCAAACCGGGACCGCGATCGAGAACGCTCATTGTCACTTTTCCGTTCTGGACCGAGGTTCGTATCGTGACGGAATCGCCGCCGTAGTGAAACGCATTGTCTACCAGGTTGGACAGCAGCCGCCGCATCGCCAGCGGACGGAATCCGAACCGCGGCAGCTGGCCAAGATCGAGGTCAGGCCGGCGAGCTTGCCGTTCGTAGCGTTCAACAATGCTGCCGATCAATTCGTTCAGATCGCCGGCACTTTCAGCCTCGCCTTCCGCGCCGCGTACGAAATCCAGAAACTGGCCGATGATGGCATCCATGTCGTCGATGTCCTGGGCCATGCCGGGCTTCAGGTCGACTTTGTCCTGCAACATTTCGACCGATAGCCGCAGCCGCGCCAGCGGCGTGCGCAAATCATGCGAAACACCACCCAACAGCAGATTGCGATCGGCTTCGGCGCGCGCCAGGGCTTCGTTCATTTCGTTGAAAGCGTGGGTTACGCGGGTGAATTCTTCGGCGCCGGCTTCCGGCAGTTTACCGATTTTTTCGCCGTGGCCGATGGCATCCGCGGCGCGTGTCAGCTGTTTCAGGGGCCGGTTGATGCGGCCCATGATGAACCACGCGCCGAACAGCGAAAGCACCACCACCGCCGCACCCCATCCCATCCACTGCCAGGGAATCGGACGCTTGGTTTTGATGCTGGGAATCACCAGCCAGTAGTCGTCTATGCCGATATCGAAACTCACCCACAGGCCAGGCAGATCCAGGTGATTCACCGCGATTATGGTTTTTTCGCCCAGCTGCTCGCGTACTTTTTCAGCGATACGCTGGATCAAGGGGTCGTTGGGCAAGGGATCGATATCTTCCAGCGGATCGAAAGAATAGATGCGGATGCCCTCGCTCTGGTTCAGTTCCTGCAGCAAATCGAGGCGACGGTCGTCCTGCGCCGCCAATACCGCGAGGCGCGTTAGTTTCACCGTGCTGACTATCTGCAATGCGCCAGCCGCAGCTCTGGGTTCCAGCTCGAAGTGATCGAACAGCCGCAACGCCACGTATTGCCCCACCGTCAGCAACAGCAGTATCAGCAGCACGATGCGCGCCTGCAGCGTCCGGGGAATCAATCTCATTGATCTTCAGGCACGAATACGTAGCCGAATCCCCATACCGTCTGGATGTGACGCGGGCTTCCCGGTTCGGTTTCTATCAGTTTGCGTAACCGGGAAATCTGCACGTCGATGCTGCGGTCGTAGACCTCCATTTCCCGCCCCCGAGCCAACTCCATCAATTTATCGCGCGACAGCGGCTGGCGGGGATGGGTCGCCAATACGTGCAGCAAGGTAAATTCACCACTCGTCAACTGAATGGTTTCATCCCCGCGTATCAGGCGGCGGCCGATAATGTCCAGCCGGAAGTCTCCGAACCGGATCATATCCCCGGCCGAATCCGCAGCGACAGGAGCGCGGCGGCGCAGCACGGCATTGATGCGCGCCAGCAACTCGCGCGGATTGAACGGCTTGGGCAGATAGTCGTCGGCGCCCATTTCCAGGCCCACGATGCGGTCCACTTCGTCGCCCTTGGCGGTAAGCATGATGATGGGCACCTCCACCCCGGTTCCGCGCAAGCGCCGGCAAATGGCGAGGCCATCTTCCCCGGGCATCATCAGGTCGAGCACGATCAGGTCGAAAGCCTCGCGGGCCAGCAACTTATCCATCGAAACCCCATCGCCCGCAGCCTGCACCTCGTAGCCTTGCTCGCTCAGATAGCGCACCAGCAGCTCCCGCAAGCGCAAGTCGTCGTCCACCACCAATATTTTTTTGCCCATAATCCGGATTCTAACCTTGCAACGCGCGCATGGCATTTAGTCAAACGCGGCTGTTACAAATTTTTACAATTTCATCCATGGCAGGAAACAACCTGTTAACAACCGGATGATAATTTATTTTTGTCTTGACTCCACAAGGCAAACCCCACAAGGGGGCTTCATAGTGATTGAGTGATTGTTGAAAGGTAATGATGACGCACAAAACTCACCATTGCCGGACGCAAGCGTCTGGTCAGAAACTTGAAAAAGTTCAGCCCAGACACCTCTGAACATAAGTGCATTGCGGAGTAATGCAAGTGCTTGTGCGAAGCCGGTGTACGGGTGGTTTCGAGCGACCGTAGCCACCCGCCACACCATCATATGAATTAATTACTATAATTAGCGTATGAACAACGTCATTCTCACTGTCGGCGCTACCATTCTTTTAGCGCTAACCGGCCTGCTCCACGCCAGCGAGCAGGGGAACCAGCAACAGGCAGGCGCCAGCGACATGAAACAGAACGGCTCGGGATTGCAGCGTATGAGCCCGGAAGAGCGCCGGCGCTTCAACGACGACTTGCAGAACCATTCCGGTACCGTCTATCCCGACCATGAGCAGATCGAATCGCGCCGTCAAATCATGCGTCAAAAAATGCAGGAGCGCCTGCAGCGTGCCGATACCGACCACGACAACAGTCTTTCGCGCACCGAAGCCGAGGAAAACATGCCTGGCCTGGCGCGGCATTTCGACGAGATCGACACCAATCACGACGGTATTATCACCATAGACGAAATGAAGGCCGTCTATGAAAAAAAACGCGAAACGGCGGAACAAAAAGCGAACAAGGCCAAAGAAAATGAAGCGCTGCTGCCGGTAGACAAAAAACGCGGCCATAAAAACGATACCGGCGGCACCGACAAGCCCAAGCACGGAAAAAAACCGCAGCTTCGCAATGAAACAGCTTCCCCGGACAGTGTTTCGTCACTTTCCTAACCATGCCGATATAATTATGCTGGCTATATTCATGACTCGCGCCGGTGGTTAAGGTAGAATCAGCGCAATCCTTCCGCATTGTATTTCCTATCGAATTCTTCTGTTCGTAGCGGTTTGCCGGCCGCACAAACATCGCATAAAGCTTCCGCATGAAATTCTTATTCGACCTTTTCCCAGTCATCCTGTTTTTTGCCATGTTCAAATTGGCCGGGATATTCGCTGCCACGGCGGCGGCCATGGTTGCGACGCTGGCCCAGATCGGCTGGGTCAAATGGCGCCATGGCAAGGTGGACGGCATGCTGCTGGCAAGCGGTGCCATCGTCGTGATATTCGGCGGCGCCACATTGCTGCTGCACGACGAAACCTTCATCAAATGGAAACCGACCGTGCTGTACTGGATGTTCGCACTGGTGCTCTTTGCCGCAGAGCTGTTCTGGCACAAGAACCTGATCCGCAGCATGATGCAGCAGCAAATCCAGATGCCTGATTCCATCTGGCGCAAGCTGAATCACGCTTGGGCCGTGTTTTTCACCTTGCTGGGCGTAGTGAATCTGTATGTCGCATTTCACTACCCGACTAATGTCTGGGTGAATTTCAAACTGTTCGGCGCCACCGGTCTGATGCTGGTATTCGTCATCCTGCAAAGCCTGCTGCTGTCGAAATATGTCAAAGATGAAGAGGTGTAAGAGCCTCTTTCAGTAGATTTCATCCCCCGCGTTGAGCCTGGGCAGCCCAGACTCAACCCCTTCAAGGCGGATTAAAGCTGCCGTTTGTTTGCGGGCGCATTGCTGCGTTATGGTCTGCTTGTGGAGAATGCTACACTACGCAGCCCATGCCTTGCACTGCATCCCGCAGACAACTGGCGCGTGGAATGAAATCTACTGAAAGAGGCTCTAAAATGCTCTACGCCATCATCGGCGAGGACGTGCCGAACAGCCTGGAGCGCCGTCTCGCGGTACGCGCCGGGCATCTGGCGCGATTGCACCGATTGCAGGAGGAAGGACGTTTATTGCTGGCTGGGCCCTTCCCCGCGATCGACAGCGCAGATCCGGGGCCGGCAGGTTTTTCCGGCAGCCTGATCGTGGCCGAATTTGCCTCACTGGATGAAGCACAAGCCTGGGCCGCGGCCGACCCCTATGCCACCGACGGCGTATTCGGGCAGGTCACCGTCCAGCCATTCCGTAAGACGTTGCCATGAGCCTGGAACTCCTGCAGCAGAGGCTGGCGGCGTTGGAGCCTACGCAACTGGAAATCCGCGACGATAGCGCGCTGCATGCGGACCATGCCGGCAGTAGCGGCGGCGGACATTATTCCGTCACCATCGAAAGCTCGCATTTCGCTGGAAAATCAACCATAATTCGCCATCGTTTAATATATCAAGCCGTAGGCGACCTCATCCCATCAAGGATTCATGCTTTAAGCATAAGCGCATTCGCTCCGGGCGAACGCTCCTAATTTCAAAACCCAAGGAAAAATCCATGCGTCTGAATACTCAAATTATCGGTGCCCTGCTGTTGACGGGTGCCGCCATCACGGCACAAGCCGCCGACCCGGCCAGCGTCAACGGCAAGCCGATCAAACAGTCGCTGGTGGACTACATCGTCAAGGATGCCACCGCGCGCGGCCAAAAAGTGGACGACAACATCCGCGCCATCATCCTCAACAAGCTGATCAGCAGCGAACTGGTCGCACAGGAAGCGCAGAAATCCGGCCTCGACAAGCAGTCCGACTTCCTCGCCAAGGAAGAGTTGATGCGGCGCGAGCTGCTGGTCAACAGCTACCTGCAGGACTACATCAAGAAAAACCCGATCAGCGACGCCACGCTCAAGTCCGAGTACGACAAGTACAAGGCCGCGATGGGCGATAAGGAATTCAAGGCCAGCCACATTCTGGTGAAGACCGAGCAGGAAGCCAAGGACGTCATCGCCCAACTCGCCAAAGGCGGCGATTTCGCCAAGATCGCCAAGGAGAAATCGCTGGACCCCGGCTCCAAGGAAAAAGGCGGCGATCTGGGCTGGTTCCCGCCCGCCGCGATGGTCAAGCCTTTCAGCGACGCCGTTTCCAAGCTGCAAAAAGGCTCATACACCACCACCCCGGTGCAAACCCAGTTTGGCTGGCATGTAATCAAGCTGGAAGACGCACGTGACGCCCAGCCGCCTGCTTTCGACAAGGTGAAGGACGAACTGCGCAACAGCCTGCAGAAGCAGCAGCTGGAGAAACTGGTAGCCGATCTGCGCGCCAAAGCCAAGATCGTCGACAATAGCAAGACCGCAGTGAAGTAAATCATTTAGCAAACAAAAAGGGCACGCCGAGTCGATCTCGGCGTGCCCTTTTGTTTGTGCGGATTACGGTTTCGTCAAACCGTCTTGGAATACCTCGGTTTGTCCGCCGCCTGTTGATGCAGATAGCTGTCGAACGCCATCGCGATGTTGCGCAGAAATACGCGCCCGGTTTCGGTAACACGCACCTTGTCTGCTTCCAGCGCCACCAGCCCGTCCGCCTGCATTTCCTTCAGTTCTTCCAATGCGGGACCAAAGTAGCCGTCGAAATCGATATGCCATGACTTGCCGAAGTTCGCCTTGTCCAGCTCCAGGTCGCACATGATGCGGGTGATGGCGTCGCGGCGCAGTTTGTCTTCCCGGGTTATGCGCAGGCCACGGTCGATCGGCAACTTGCCGGCGCTGGTCATCCGGCGGTAATCGGACAGCACCTTGACGTTCTGCGCATAGACATCGTCGGTTTGAGAGATTGCCGACGCGCCGAAAGCCAGAATATCGCAATCCTTGTGCGTGGTATAACCCTGGAAGTTGCGGTACAGGGTTTTCTCGCGCTGCGCCTTGACCAGTTCGTCATCGGGGCGGGCGAAGTGGTCCATGCCGATATAGACATAGCCGGCAGCGGTGAGTTTTTCCAGCGTGAGCTTTTGCAGCGCGAGACGCTGTTCCAGCTGCGGCAGGGTTTCTTCCTGAATGAGTTTCTGGTGCTTTTTCATCCACGGCACGTGAGCGTAGTTGAACACCGCAAAACGATCCGGCGCCATCGCGATGACTTTATCCAGCGTCGGCTCGAAGCTGGCGACGGTCTGGTGCGGCAGGCCGACCATGAGATCGAAATTGACACTGTGAAAACCGGCATCGCGTATCCAGCCGTACACTTCACGGATCAGGGCTTCCGGCTGCACGCGATTGACTGCGTGCTGTACCCGGTCGTCCAGATCCTGCACGCCCAGGCTTAGCCGGTTGAAACCGCTTTGACGCAGGGCCTGGATATGGTCGCGCGTCAGCTCGCGCGGGTCCATTTCGCAGCCGATTTCGGCGTCATGCGCAATATGGAATTTACCTGCGAGGTAGTCGTATAAGCGGCGCAAATCGTCCGGTTTGAGATAGGTTGGCGTACCGCCGCCCCAATGCAGCTGCCTGACCTTGCGTTGCGGATTGATCAGCGCGGCGACATGGTCGATTTCACGGAACAGGTCTTGCAGGTAGGACTCGGCCTTGCTGTAGTCCTTGGTGGCGATCATGTTGCAACCGCAGTAGTAGCACAGCGTATCGCAGAACGGGATGTGGGCATAAAGCGAGATATCGCGGCCCTTGTCCTGGCTCTCGCGCAGCTCCTGTTCCCACTGTGCCGGCCCGAAGCCCTCATGGAAATAAGGCGCGGTGGGATAGGAGGTGTAACGCGGTCCGGCCTTGCAGTATTTGTGCAGCAGTTCGGTAGAGAATTCCATACGCCAATTATACTCCGGCACATGCACCCTTATATCTTGATTTATAACAAGCAGGATAAAATTTCACGCAGAACCCTAAAAATCAGTTGACAGCACCCCGCAAATACCCAAAATAACCGCAACGAAAGGGTTAACTCGGCCGAAAGGCGAGGGCACAAAGTTTCCGGTCTAAGTAGTGTCTCACTATACGATAGCGGAGCTGCCGAAAGCCATGATACTCCTGTGATCTGCCTGCCTCCGGTTCCCTGCTCACAACCATAACAAGAAAGTGGCCCCGCATGCCTGTTGCACAACTCAAGGATTATTGTTTTGCCCATCAGCCCATTCTTGGGCCGGACGGCGTCATTGTCGCGATGGAATTGCTGTATCGCGACGCGCAGCCCGAAGCGAAAAATGCTTTCGATCACACTGCCGCCACCGCCAATGTCATCATCAGCGCCTTCAACCATATCGGCATGATCGAACTGATGGGCAACCGCAAGCTGTTCATCAATGTCGCCGAGGAGTTGCTGCTGAGCGATACCATCACCCTGTTACCCAAAGACAAGGTGACGCTGGAGCTTCTCGAGCATATCGAAATCACCGATGAGATCATTGCTCGCGTGCGCCATCTCAAGGAAATAGGCTATGAGTTCGCGCTGGATGATTATGTCTTTCACGCAGAACCGTGCCCATTGTTCGAGTTGGTGGATATCATCAAGGTTGATATCTTGCAGACCGATATCGGCAGCCTGCCCCAACTGGTCAACTATCTGCGGCAATGGCCTTGCAGGCTGCTGGCCGAGAAGGTGGAAACGCGCGAAATCTACCATGCCTGTAGCCGGGCCGGATTCGACCTGTTCCAGGGATATTATTTTGCCCACCCCGCCATCATCGATGGCCGCATGACCGACCCCACCAGGTTGGCGGTGCTCAACCTGCTGGCCAAAGTGAACAACGACGCGGATTTCGGCGAGATCGAGGCATCGTTCAAGGGCAATCCCGGGCTGACCTACAGCTTGCTGCGCCTGATTAATTCCCCGGCCTTCTATTCTTCAAATAAAATAGGCTCTATCCGACAAGCGATCCATATACTCGGCATGCGTCAGTTGGGCAGATGGCTGCAGGTTCTGTTGTTTACCCAACAGAACGACCGGGGTTGTACGCCGATACTTGAACTGGCGGTGCATCGCGGCAGATTGATGGAGTCGATGGCTGAATCCGTCAACATCATGCCCGAACGTGCCTATGTCGCCGGCATGCTTTCACTGGCAGACAGCGCGCTGGGCATGCCGATCGGAGACATCGTCAACAGCCTCAATCTGGTGGATGAAGTGAGCCATGCTTTGCTCGAACGCGAAGGCAAGATCGGCGTGATGCTGAATATCTGCAACCAGCTGGAAAACGGGGATTTCGACAGCGTCGCAGACATGGCGGAAATGCTGGGAATTCCCATTCCTACGCTGATGGAGAAGCAGCAGGAATCTATTACCTGGGCCAATGAGATGCTGCATCGGCTATTTGAACCGAGTTAATTAAATAAATAAACCATCCATGAATCTTCCCCAGGAAATCTTCAAGGCTTACGACATTCGCGGCATCGTCGGTACGACGCTCACGCCGCAAATCGTCGAGGCGATCGGCCAGGCAATCGGCTCGGAAGCCACGGCCAGGCGCCAGACACAGATCTGCATCGGTTACGACGGCCGGCTGTCCAGCCCGCAATTGGCGGCGGCGCTGGCGCAAGGCATACGCAAGGCTGGCGTCCATGTGATCGATCTGGGACTGGTCGCCACGCCCATGGTGTATTTCGCCGCCTGCCATCTTGGCACCAATTGCGGCGTGATGGTCACCGGCAGCCATAACCCGCCGGACTACAACGGCCTGAAAATGGTGCTCGGCGGCGAGACATTGTCCGGCGAAGCCATCCAGGGCCTGAGAAAGCGCATCGAACAGGGCGAATTGTTCGAAGGCACCGGCAGTTACGGCAAGCACGATATCGCGCCCGAATATGTCGCGCGCATTACCGGCGACCTCAAGCTGGCGCGGCCGATGCGCATCGCGGTGGATTGCGGCAACGGCGTTGCCGGCGCTTTTGCCGGCAAACTGTTCCGCACGCTGGGCTGCGAGGTGGAAGAGCTATATTGCGATGTGGACGGCAACTTTCCCAACCATCACCCTGATCCTTCGGTGCCGGAAAACCTGGCCGACCTGATCCGCGCCCTCAAAGCCGGCGATGCCGAAATCGGGCTGGCTTTCGACGGCGATGGCGATCGCCTGGGAGTGGTGACCAAGGACGGCACCATCGTCTACCCCGACCGGCAGCTGATGCTGTTCGCCGCCGACGTGCTGTCGCGCGAGCCGGACGCCACCATCATTTACGACGTCAAATCCACGCGTAATCTGCACGCATGGATCACACAACATGGCGGCCGGCCGCTGCTATGGAAAACCGGGCATTCCCTGGTCAAGGCCAAAATGAAAGAGACCGGGGCCGCGCTGGCGGGCGAAATGAGCGGTCACGTGTTTTTCAAGGAGCGCTGGTACGGCTTCGACGACGGCCTCTACGCCGGCTGTCGCCTGCTGGAAATCCTCAGCAGGTCCGACGACCCTTCGGCAGTGCTGCATGCCCTGCCGGACAGCGTCAGCACCCCGGAACAGCATATTCAGATGAAAGAAGGCGAACCGCATGCGCTGATCGCTCAGCTGCAAAGAGAGGCCCGATTTGCGAATGCCCAGAACATCATCACCATCGACGGCCTGCGCGTTGAATATGCCGACGGCTTCGGCCTGATGCGGCCTTCCAACACCACGCCGGTGGTGGTGCTGCGCTTCGAGGCGGATAACGAAGCTGCGCTCAAGCGTATTCAGGAGCAATTCCGGCAGGTCATCCTGGCGGCGGCACCTGGGGCTGCCCTTCCGTTCTGAAAACTACCTGCCTGTTTCACCGATTTCCGCAGCGACATATGTTCGATACACCATCCTGTCTTCCTGCGTAAACTCAGGCATTTTTCCGGACGCTGAAGCAGCGTTGTCCAAAGGAATCGTCGTCCCCAAACCGGCATAAATATACCGGTCGCCAAAATCCCCGGACAACATCTCGAAAGCCGGCTCCCCGGTGCAATGTCCGGGAGCGATGTGCTCGACTTTCCAGGCGTCTTTCAGTGCAAGCGATATACGCTGGACTTCCTGATCCGAAGTCGTCACAAGATGCAATCCGCCGACGATGAGATGGATATGGGAGTCTATCGTTGTGGCTGCTTCCAGGATTTTCTCGATACCGGGATGCGAACAGCCAACGACCACCACCAGCCCTTTGGCCGTTTTTATCACCAATGACAACTCGCGCAACTCCAGTGTGCCGGGGTTATTGGAAACCAGCGCGATGAGGAAAATTCCGGGCGCAATCTCGGTGGTTTTCTCCACCAGCTCAAAATTGGCTTCCGGCCATGCCTTGCCGAAGCGCATGACGTCAGGCGGCTGGCCATCGAAGTAGCGCTTTTCTTCGGGCAGTGATGCATTTCGCCGATAAAAACCGGAAGGCAAAGAGGAACCGAAGATACCGAAATTTTCTTTCGGAGCATAAATCTTGAGCCTCGGATTGACCTGCAAAAGGTAGGGAATGCCGCTGATATGGTCGCTGTGTCGATGCGAAATCACTGCGGAATCGAGGCTGGCGAGATCGATATTCTTGACTTTGACGTTATGCGCAAAGATTTCGGCGTTATCGCCGGTATCAAACAAAATACGCTTGCCCCGATACTCGATCAGGGCCGAGAAACCCCAGTCTTTCCGTAAATCGGAGGTTTTGCCGAAAGCGTCATACAGGACGGTAATGCCGTCCGCAGCCTGGCACAAGGTGACCGGGAGCACGATCAGGAAAGCCAGCATCAGCCAGCGGGAAGGTAAACCATGCAGTATTTTCATCATTCATCTCCTTGAAGATGCAATCGAAAAAACTCTGCCGCGCCGTTATGCGATATCTACTATACGCCTCCCCACCCCTCGCACATCAATAAAAAACGCCACCCCGGTTGCAACCGGAATGGCGTTTTATTTTTCAGCAGCAGAGAGTTACAGCAGTTCCGCCAGTGCTTTTTCCAGCTTGTTCTGGTCGACGACGAAGCCGCGGATGCCATCGGACAGCTTTTCGGTAGCCATCTGGTCTTCGTTCATCTGGTGGCGGAACTCGGCTTCGGTAATCGAGGCAGGGCGCTTCTTGGTGGCGCCATTGTCCTTGAGCACGCGCGGCAGATTGCCCTGGGTGGCCTGCAGTTCTTCCAGCAGTACCGGGCTGATAGTCAGGCGGTCCACGCCGGCCAGCGCGATGATTTCGCCGATGTTGCGGAACGAGGCACCCATCACCGTGGTCTTGTAGCCGTGTTCCTTGTAGTACTGGTAAATGCTACGCACAGACACCACGCCCGGATCGGTTTCCGCAGTGTACTCGGTGCCGGGGTTCTTGGCCTTGAACCAGTCGAGGATACGGCCGACAAACGGGGAAATCAGCGTCACTTCAGCCTCGGCGCAGGCACGGGCCTGGGCGAAACCGAACAGCAGCGTCAGGTTGCAGTGGATGCCTTCATGCTCGAGGATTTCCGCGGCGCGGATGCCCTCCCAGGTGGAGGCCAGCTTGATCAGCACGCGGTCGTTGCCGATGCCGGCTTCGTTGTACAGGCCGATCAGCTTGCGCGCTTTTTTCAGGGAAGCCTGGGTATCGAAAGACAGGCGTGCGTCCACCTCGGTGGAAATCCGGCCGGGAATCACCTTGAGGATTTCCATGCCGATGGATACCGCCAGCTTGTCGGCGGCATCTTCCACCTGCTGCTTCTTGCAACTGCTTTGGCCCTTGGCCCAGTCGATGGCGTCCTCGATCAGCGGGGCATACTCCGGCAGGGTGGAAGCCTTGAGCAGCAGGGAAGGGTTGGTGGTCGCCTCTTCCGGCTGGGCGCGGCGGATCGCGTCGACGTCGCCGGTATCGGCGACGATGTTCGTCATGGTCTTTAATTGCTCAAGCAAAGTGCTCATAGTTTTTCCTTCCCTCTACGCGAGATGAGTTAAGAAGATGGGTTTGTAACAAGGCGGGTTTTTGGTGCGGCGTCTTGTCTTCGCGCCGCTGCCGTAATAAGCGGGTCATGTTATCACTGTGGGTTGGTTGCGTCCAGTGCGCTCTTTCAGTTGAGAGACTTGCAGCGCGACCTCGATCAAATCGGCCAGGGCGCCCTGCGCATCGAGGTGATGGCGGGAAACATCCGGTTCATAGGCTTCCAGGTAGATGCGCAAGGTCGCGCCCTCGGTTCCGGTGCCGGAAAGCCGGAACACGATGCGCGAACCGTCGACGAAACCGATGCGCACGCCCTGTCCCTGGCTTAAGCTGCCGTCCACCGGATCGGTATAGCTGAAGTCGTCGCAGAACAGCACCTTGCGCCGGCCCAGGTGCGTGCCAACCAGGCTGCCGAAGCTGTCGTGCAGCAGCCGCATCACGCCGTTTGCCGCGTCGGTCGGCAAACCTTCGTAGTCGTGGCGCGAATAGACATTGCGCCCGTATCTGGCCCAGTGCTCGCGGACGATCTGTTCCACCGATTGTTGGCGCGCCGCCACAATGTTTAGCCAGAACAGCACCGCCCACAAGCCGTCTTTCTCCCGCACATGAGCGGAGCCGGTACCGAAGCTCTCCTCGCCGCACAAGCTTACCTTGCCGGCATCCATCAGGTTGCCGAAAAATTTCCAGCCGGTGGGCGTTTCAAAGCAGGGAATCCCCAGCGCCTGCGCCACGCGGTCTGCCGCCGCGCTGGTCGGCATCGAGCGCGCGATGCCGACCAGGCCGTTTTTATATCCGGGCACCGCTATGGCGTTGGCCGCCATCACCGCCAGGCTGTCGGAAGGCGTGACGAAAAAACCCTTGCCCAGAATCATGTTGCGGTCGCCGTCGCCGTCCGAGGCGGCGCCGAAATCCGGCGCATTCGGGCCATAGACGATCTCGACCAGGTCGTGCGCATAGGTCAGGTTGGGGTCGGGATGGCCGCCGCCGAAATCGGGCAACGGTTCTGCGTTCATCACGCTGCCCAGGGGTGCGCCCAGGCGCATCTCGATGATTTCCCTGGCATAAGGCCCGGTCACCGCGTGCATCGCGTCGAACTTGAGGCGGAAGCCGCCGGCCAGCAGCGTACGGATCGCGGCGAAATCGAACAGCGATTCCATCAATTCCGCATAGTCGCTTACCGGGTCGATCACCTGCACCGCCATCTCGCCCAGCCTGGTTTCGCCCGGCGCATCCAGCGTAACATCCGGCGCATCCAGGATGCGGTATTCGGCGATCGTCTTGCTGCGCACGAAAATCGCTTCCGTCACTTTTTCCGGCGCGGGGCCGCCGTTGGTGACGTTGTATTTGATGCCGAAATCACCGTCCGGTCCGCCGGGGTTGTGGCTGGCGGAAAGGATGATGCCGCCGAAGGTCCGGTATTTGCGGATCACGCACGATGCCGCCGGCGTTGACAGGATGCCGCCCTGCCCCACCAGCACGCGACCGAAGCCGTTGGCCGCAGCCATTTTCAGAATAACCTGAATCGCCTCGCGGTTGTAGTAGCGCCCGTCGCCGCCAAGCACCAGCGTCGCCCCCGCAGGTGCGGCGATGCTGTCGAAAATGGACTGGACGAAATTTTCCAGATAGCGCGGCTGCCGGAATACCGACACCTTCTTGCGCAGGCCGGAAGTACCGGGTTTCTGGTCGCTGAACGGTGTGGTGGAAATAGTGCGGACTGTCATATGGTTCCCTTTATTGTGCGTCGCTGCTGGCGTGAATCGTCCGCGACGGGAAGGCTATTCCCCGACCACGTCCACCCCGGCCGGAGGCGTAAATTCGAAGGCTTTTGGATTCAGTTTGGGATTGCGCTCGACGCGGGCGAACTCGATCACCGTCGTCTGGCCGAAGCTGTCGTGCAGTTCCATCTCGGACAGCAGCTCGCCTTTGAAGCCCAGCAGCACATGGTCGAAGCTGCCGTCTTTTTCTTTCGGCGTGGCTTCCACCCATTCCAGTTCATCCTGCCGGCCGGCGTCTTTCAGTGCAAAGGCTTTCTCGACTTCCTGGCTGCCGGCCAGCAGCGCCGCAGGGCTCGAACCCAGCATCTTGTCCAGCGGGCGCACGGTCACCTGGCTCAATTCCGGGTCGAACAGCCAGATTTTCCTGCCGTCGCCGATAATCAGCTGCACATAGGGCTTCTGGTAATCCCAGCGGAATTTCCCCGGTCGCAGCAATTGCATCGTTCCCGTGACCTCCTGCACTTTCTGCCCCTTGCGGTCGAGCACGGTCTGCTTGAACTGCGCCTTCATCGCGGGCGTCGTCTGATAGAAGGACTTGAGGCGGGCAACCGGATCGGCATGGGCGAGAACCGGCAGCAAGACAAGCAAGGGCAAGAGCTTCTTAGCCACGGGGAACATGGGGAAAGCCAAAACGGACATCCTTTCTTATCTTGATCAGTCGCTCGATGCGCGGCAGCAAATCACTCTCCCGACGGCACCAGCACTTCGCGGTTGCCGTTGGATTGCATGGGCGAAACCAGGCCGGCACGCTCCATGTCCTCGATCAATCTGGCGGCGCGGTTGTAGCCTATGCGCAACTGCCGCTGCACCGACGAAATCGACGCGCGGCGGGATTTGAGCACGATGGCCACGGCCTCGTCGTACAGCGGATCGGTCTCGCCGCCGCCGTTGCCATCGCCCGCCAATTCGCCGTCCGCGCCTTCCTCGGCGCCGTTGAGTATGCCTTCGATATAGTTGGGCTGGCCGAGCGCCTTGAGGTATTCCACCACGCGATGCACCTCGGCATCGGAGACGAATGCGCCATGCACCCGCTGCGGATAGCTGGTACCGGGCGGCTGGTAGAGCATGTCGCCCTGCCCCAGCAAGGCTTCGGCGCCCATGTGGTCGAGGATGGTACGCGAGTCGATCTTGCTGGATACCTGGAACGCGATGCGCGTCGGAATATTGGCCTTGATCAGGCCGGTGATCACGTCCACGCTCGGGCGCTGCGTCGCGAGTATCAGGTGGATGCCGGACGCCCGCGCCTTTTGCGCCAGGCGGGCGATCAGTTCTTCCACTTTCTTGCCGACCACCATCATCATGTCGGCCAGTTCATCGATCACCACGACGATCAGCGGCAGTTCGCCCAGAGGTTCCGGTTCATCCGGCGTCAGCGAGAACGGGTTGGTGATGGCACGGCCGTCTTTTTGCGCCTCCCGGATTTTCTGGTTGAAGCCGGCCAGGTTGCGCACGCCGAGCGAGGACATCAGCCGGTAGCGCTTTTCCATTTCCGCCACGCACCAGTTGAGCGCGTTCGCGGCCTGGCGCATGTCGGTGACCACCGGCGCCAAGAGGTGCGGAATGCCCTCGTACACCGACAGTTCCAGCATCTTGGGGTCGACCAGGATCAGCCGCACCCGCGAGGCATCGGCCTTGTACAGCAGAGAAAGGATCATCGCGTTGATCGCCACCGACTTGCCGGAGCCGGTGGTGCCCGCCACCAGCGCGTGCGGCATCCTGGCCAAGTCGGCCACCGACGGCTTGCCCGAGATGTCCTTGCCCAGCGCCATGGTCAGCGGCGAACTCATGTCGGCATAAGCCTGCGAGCCGAGGATTTCCGACAGGTTGACCGTCTGGCGTTTGGGATTGGGGATTTCCAGGCCCATGCAGCTCTTGCCGGGGATGGTTTCGACGACGCGCACGCTGATCACCGATAATGCCCGCGCCAGATCCTTGGCCAGATTGGTGATCTGGGCGCCCTTGACGCCTGCGGCCGGCTCGAATTCGTAGCGGGTGATTACCGGGCCCGGCAAGGCGGAAGTCACCTTGACCTCAATGTTGAAATCCATTAGCTTGCGCTCGATCAGGCGCGAGGTGAATTCCAGCGTTTCCGGGCTCTGCACTTCCACTTCGCCCTGCGGCTCGTCCAGCAGATGCAACGGCGGCAACGGCGAGTCCGGCAGGGTTTCGAACAGCGGCGCCTGGCGTTCTTTTTCGACGCGGTCGCTCTTGGGGATTTCCAGCACCGGCGTTTCGATATGTACCGGCGCATGGTCTTCGACGCGCTTGCGTTCGATTTCGACATACTCCTCGCGCAGCTGCCCGGCCATTTGCCCGACACGCCTGTCCTGCCGGTCTGCCCATACCCGGCGAACAAAGTCGTAAGCCCACTCCAAAGCCGCACCCAGCTGCTCGGTAATGGTCAGCCAGGATACGCCGGTAAACAAGCTGAAACCGACGGCAAATGCCAGCAGCAACGCGAGCGTACTGCCGGCAAATCCCAGCACCTTGATCAGCCCGTCATCCACCACCGTCCCCAGCATGCCGCCGGGGGCTAACGGCAAGGTCGCATGCAAACTGCGCAAGTGACCGGCCTCAAGCGCGCTGGAAGCCACCAACAGCACGGCGAAACCGCACAAATGGTAGAACAGGATGGGCCTGTCGGTCATGCCCACACTTTCCAGCCGGCGATAAGCCCACCAGATGCCCATGAAAGCCAGCACCACCCACCACCACGCGGACAAGCCGAACAGGTACAGCAGGATATCCGACAGCCATGCGCCCAGCGTGCCGCCGAGGTTGTGCACAGCCGCGGCATCGCTCGCGCTGTGCGACCAGCTCGGATCGTCGCGGTGATAAGTGGCGAGAATGGCGGCGAGAAACACGCCTATCGAAACCAGCGCCAGCCACCATGCCTCGCGCAAAAGACCGGCGGTTTTTTCCGGAACCGGCGAGCGGGCATTGGGAACGGCAGAAGGCGTTTTGTTGGAAAACATGATTTGAATTTTAAGCGATTATATCAGCCATTGGCGCAGTTTCAGTTCAACCGCGCGGCATCGCGGCCCATCCATTGCTCAATCCCAAGTTTACCATTTCAGGCAGAAGGCTCCGCTTATCCGAGGCGACGGATGATATTAAAAATTAATCATATCAATTTAAATTTTAAATTATTAAACTAATATAAATTTATATAATATATCGTTAAATTTTTGTTCCACACTTCAAGGAGACTCCCCATGA
Organism: Novimethylophilus sp.; assembly: GCF_036504375.1. NCBI lineage: Bacteria > Pseudomonadati > Pseudomonadota > Betaproteobacteria > Nitrosomonadales > Methylophilaceae > Novimethylophilus > Novimethylophilus sp. The sequence goes on along the minus strand of NZ_DASXVH010000099.1, from coordinate 114 downwards.
CCGTACTCGTCGGCAAAGCCGCCCCCAATTTCACCGCTGTCGCCGTGATGGGCGATAACACCATCAACGAGAACTTCAACCTGGCCGCCCAGATCAAGGGCAAGGCCGCGGTGC